>JABCPQ020000001.1 GCA_013333035.2 Clostridiales bacterium
ATAAATATATTTAAAAATAATATTTATAATACTAATTATTATTCCAAATATTATGATTTGATCATTTAACGTTTTATGTCTTAAATCTATTAATATTATAGTTGTTAGAAATATTATGTACATTCCACCTATTATTAATTCTAGGATCTTTATTATTGTTATAGTATTTATAGTTAAATTATAAAATAATCCTAATAATACAAATAATATTCCTGATATTATTTCTACTATTATTTTGCTTTTATCTATTTTATTTTTACAATATTTACATTTTCCATTTAAAAATATATAGCTTAAAATTGGTATTTGGTCATATATTGTCAATTCTTTATTACATTTTTCACAAAATGCTCTTTTCTTCCATGATATTTTTAATGGTAATCTATATGCTGTTAATTCAGCAAAACTTCCGCAGAATGCTCCTATTATAAATAAAATCGTATATAAAAATATATTCATATTTCTTATTTCTCCTACTTCTAAAAAAAGTTACCTTTATAATTCTTCGTGCCTATACTTAAAACTTTTAGATTTATTTTAAGTTCACTTCAAATTTCAGGTAACCTTCTTTTATTAGTTGACTAGGAATTATATTCTTAGTTATTTGTTGTGTTTGTTGTATTTGTTGTGTTTGTTGTGTTTACTTTATTTGTTATTACAACACTTTGTCCTTGGTGTGTTTTGGGTTTAAATATTCCAACTTGCTTAGCTGCCATATTTACTGTTATACCTGCAATTAATAATAATACAATAATTGCAATAACTAAAACTATTAATGTTACTCCACTTTCCTTATTTTTCATATTTCTTTTCTCCTTTGTGTATTAATTTGTTTTTACACTACTTGTTATAACTTTTTTAGTTGATGTATTTGTTTTATTCATATTTATTTTATCATTATTCGTTTTTGTTTGTAAAGTTGTTTTTTTATCAGTATTTTTTTCTTCTGTTTTTGTTTCTGTATTTATTTCGAATGGATCTGGTCTTTCTTTATTATAATTTTTACTCTGTTTATATATTGTTAAATCAGAATTGTTTACTTCATATATGTTATCTTTGTCTGTTTCTTCATTCTTTATTATACTTTGTTTTGGTATATATTCTTTTACTTGTGTTGGTATGATTTTATTCATTTGAAAAAATTGTTCTTTTATAACAATTAGTATGATTATAAATAAAATAATAATAATAAGTGATAAAAAAATACTTTTTAATGTATTTTTCTGCATTACTTTCTCCTTATTTATCTTCTAATATTTTTACATTTCTTATTTGAAATTTTGCTTCATCTTTTTTCATATTAAAATTTGAAACTTTAAAAGTATTTTCGATATCATACATAAAATTAGCTATTCCTAAATATGGTCCAGTTACTGTAATATCAAAATTCTTTGAAATATCTGTGAAATCTTCTATTGTCATTTTTAGATTTACGCCATTCTTTTTTGCATTTTCTTCTATTTTACTCCAAACATATTCTTTAGTATATGTTTTTAATCTTGTTGAGTTATTTTTTTTTGCTTCTTTTAAAGTTTCAGTATATTCTTGCTTTACTGTAGAAATTAATTTTTCATTTGCATTTATTTTTGTCACTAATTCTTGATAATCTCTTGTTTCATCATTTGCTTTATCTATTTCATTTTGTAAATCATTATATGATTTAATTGTTTCTTCTATACTTGCTACTTTAAATTTTCCTATTGATATTCCAAATTTTAATGAGATTCCAATTAGTAAAATAAATACTAGAAATATGAATATTACTAGTGTTTTTTTCATTTGTCCTCCGTAATTATTTTATCTCAACTTCAATTGAAGCTTGTTTTGTATTTAAATCAATATCTGACATTTTTATATTTTTTAAGACATTACTGCTTTCTAAATCTTTCTTAAATTTTTCTATTGATGCTTTATCGTCTGATTGAATAATTAGTGTAAATTTAGCTGATTTATTGTCTTCTCCCTCTGTGCCTTCAATTGACTTGATTTCAACCAATTTTACATTTTTAGGAATTGTATAATATATTTGATTTAATAGACTATTTACTTTTGTTTTCTTATCCTCTATAGGTGTATTTGATTTTGCTGTTGCATATTCGGTTATTATTGATTCTATTTTTTGCTTATCTTCTTTTGCTTTTTCTATTTGTGTTGTTGCATAATTAGATATATTATCAATTTTCTTTTGTTTTGATTTAATTTGATAATTTAATAAATAATTTCCTGATATATATATTATAAATATTGATATTATTGTTAAACAATCTATTATTACATTTGATTTTTTATTTGGATTCTTTATTAAAATAATTTTATTTTCAAATTTTGCATCTCTAAAATTTAAAGAATCTTCATTTGTTAATCCTTCAATTGCCAATGAAATTGCCGCATTATATTCTATAAATTTTTTGCTGTTATTATTTTGTATAAAATATGGCATTAAAATTTTAATTTCTGTTTTTGGAAATAAACGCTTAAAATAAATATCAATATTTTTTATATTTGCACCAAATCCTGTTAAATATATTTCATCTATTTTTCCAAACTTATTTATAACTCTTTGTAAAAATTCTGATATTTTATATAATAACGGAATAATTACTTTTAATCTTTCATCATTTTTTTTATCTTTATTTTGATTTGCCTCTGTATATATTGTTGTGTTTTTGATTGTTTCGTATAATTTTACAAAACTTCTTTCTTGGTGTACTAGTTTTTGAAAAATTTCATACATATCATGTTCTAACTTGGCTACTCCATCAATATTTCCATTTATTAATGTTGTTAATGTTACAACTTCTTCTAAATTTATAATTACTATGTTCTTGTCAATTTTATTTGTTACTAAATTTGGTAGTGATGTCGCTATTGGCGTTATTTTATCTATTATTGATGGATTTTCAAACCTTTTATATACATTGTATAGATTATTTGCATAATTATAAATATATATTGCTTTTCTTTGATTATTATTTTTTTCAAAGATATATCTTCCTATAATTTCATTATTACATATATTATTTTTTATACAATATTCTGAAAATTCAAAGTCTATATCTTGTTTATCAATTTTTTTATTTGTATAAATTCTAGAATAATAATATTCTTCATTTATTGTATTTGTATTTATTATTGCCTTTTCACTTTTTGTTTCTTGAATAATTTGATTTATGACTGCTTTAGGATTTCTATCATATATTTTTACACCTAATGCTTTTACTTTTATTTTATTGCCGTCGTTTTGAATTTTTGCATATCTAATAAAATTATTAGATATGTTTAATCCTAAGCTTTCCTTCATAAGTTTTCTCCTATGTATTCTTGTATTGTCATATTTTTCCTGACGCAACACTATGTTAATTTTATAATAACAATAATAAATGTCAATAACATACTTCTTTTTGTAAATTATTTGTAATCTGTAATATATTTATTTTTCTCTATCATAAGTCTGTTCAACTTCTTCATTTGCCTTATATTGGTGTTCAATATTATCTGTTAGAGTATCTACTTTATTGTAAATTTTTTCTAAATAATCTACAATTTTTTCATCTTTTTGATTTATTTTGGTGATTAAATCTTCCTTTTCTTGATTTTGTAATTGGACTTTTCCATATATTATTTTAAATCTTAATTCTCTTTCAATGAATTTTTTTATTGGTGGATAAATTTCTATTGCTGTATTTGTGTATATTATTGCTTTTTCTATATCTCCTTCTATTATTGCTATTTTTGCTAAATAATAATATGCGTATGATGCAATCTTTTCATCTTCTGATTCTTTCTGTTCATAAAAATATTTCTTTGCTTCATCATAATCTCTTAATATCATATTTATTTGTCCAATATTCAATTTAGATATTGCTTCATAAGAATTAATCTGTGCCGCTTTTTCATAATTTTCTTTTGCTGCTATAAAATCATTTAACATTGTATATGTCATTGCCATATTATAATACAAATCATAATCTCCAATATTATTTTTTAACATTTTCTGATATATGTTTAATGACTCTTTATATTGTTCATTATCATAATAAGCTATGCCTAGCATCATTTTTGCTTTATAATTATCTGGATCCTTTTTTATTAAATTTTCTAAAATTTCTACTTGTTCTTCTTTTTTATTTTGAATTTTAAATATTTTTGCTAATTCATAATATATTTCAAAATTATTTGGTTGTTGTTCTATAACATTTATATATTCTTCTTCTGCTTTTTCATATTGTTCATTTAATTCATAATATTTTGCTAACCTTCTATGCCAAGCTGGATCTATTGGGTGCTGTTCAATTTTTTTCAAGATATAATCTCTTGTTTTTATTGAATTACTTGCGAATTTTATACTATAATAGACATCTACTATATTTATTTTCTTATGGGTTAAAAATTTTATTCCAATTGATGGTATTATTCCCATAAAAATAATGATAATATCTATAATTATTATTTTTTCTTTTGTTAATATTAAATACATTGCTGATATTATTATTGAAATAATTTCTAAAATCATTTCAATAATATAATTACTTTCTTTTGTTCTTATATATTTTATTATATTAATTGATAATAGAAATAGTATTATCAATAATATTATTGCTTCTATCATTTGAATCCTCTCCTTATTTTGCTATTATAACTTAGTGTTTTTTTGCAGTAAATATTTTTTTTGCGTTAAAGTGTTGACAAAACAAATTAATGTATTTATAATATTAATTGTCTGGTGAGACATGCAGTCATGGCGGAACTGGTAGACGCACAGGACTTAAAATCCTGCGGACTAATACTCCATCCCGGTTCGATTCCGGGTGACTGCACCAAAATAACAGGTTAGAATTTAATTCTAACCTGTATTTTTTATTTTGATAAAATATTTGTTTATGAAATAATTTGGATTTACTGCATATTTAATGTATAACGCACTTATTTTAAAATGCGGTTGAAAATCCACTTTCCTTAACGAGTTTTCCATTTCTTAAGCATTCACATGCTGTTTTATTTATTATCCATTCTCCATCTATCTCACCATTTCCAGCAATCCAAACTGTATCTTCAATGTTCTTTGGTTTTACAGAATATTTAACAAAAGCTAATATATCTTTTGGACTATATTCTTCATTTTCATTGAATGCTTGTTTTTCAGAATCTGATAATATTTTTACTTCATCTACTCTATAATCTAGTAATTTCTCATCGTTAATTTTATCAATTTCCCTTAGCTTTGCTAAAAACTGTTCTTTGATTTTATCCGAATTGCTTGGTTGTCCTTTATAAATAAAATATCCAGCTATTGATAATAATACAACAACTACAAATATTACTGCACTAATTATTATTTTATTTCTACCTTTCATATATATTTCCCTTTCTATTCTATTATTCTCCTATTTTTTAAAATATTATCACATTGAACATTGTTTTTCAACAATTTAAATTCCTTTCAAATCCAGTAGGTTTATTTTCATAAAACACTTGAATTTTTGGGCGTTTTATGGGAAAATATATACAAGTGTTTACTTATATTTAGAGAGGATTTTAATATTATGAAATTATTTGATAAATTTTTAAAAATATTAAAAACTGATAGAAATACATTTGCAACATATATTTTACTTATGGTTACAATTTATTTAATTGTTGATCGTGTATTTGAAGTATTACTAATACTTACAAATGGTGTTGCTTATCACTATTTTGAGCCACAAGTTTATGGACTTGCTTTCTTGGCTCCTATATTTTGTTTTCTATTTAGTTTTTCATCTTCATTTATTAAATCGGATGGAGATAAACACAAATGGTTCTATGCTTATTGTATTGAGCTTTATATTCTAGCTGTTTGTATGCTTATTGAATGGATTAATAAAATGGCTTGGTTTGGTATTTTACAATTACCTAATTTTAATAATTTTGTAATTGATTTTTCTTATTTAATCAGACCTGCATTTTCATCTGTAGCTATTGCTATACCACTTGCTACTTGGATTTATCTATTTAATTTCTTATATAGATCTGTTTCGCAAACAAAACTTATGCTTGATTCTATTGAAGATTATGATGGAATTGATTTATCTGATTCATCTCGTGGTTGGGGTGATTATACTGATGAGATTTATATTGGTATTAGAAAAGATAATGGCAAAAAAGTTAAGCTTTGTGAAACTAGAAGATTTGAGCATACCTTAGTTTGTGGTATTACTGGTTCTGGTAAAACTACATTAATTTTTGAGCCTTGGATTGCTCAAGATATTAGTAAAAAATCATTTTATGCTCAAACATCTAAAGCCGTTGCTTTTGCTGGTCTTCGTACTGGTATTTGTACTTTGAAATATCCTTATAGTAATGATTATTTAAATAAAAATTTCTCTTTAAATATGATTTCACCTTCAGAATCAAAGAAATCAATTTTTAATAATCGTGTTTCTGAATTGATTTATGCTGAAGCTGGAAATAAAGTAATTTATCGTAATTTAGGATTATCATACATTGCTGCAGATAACGAGTCTTTTAAGAAAATAAGCAAAGTTTGTGATGCATTTAGTGTTGCTTATAATATAATAGATCCACTTGATCCAAATTCAATTGGTCTAAATCCTTTTGCATATGCATCTCCTAGTAAAGCTGCTAGTTGTATTGTTACTATATTAAAAGGATTATTTCCAACAGATCTTAGTAATCAATATGAGGCATATTCTCAAAATCTAATGCTTCAATCAATTACTAATTTGTCTATTATGTTATCAGTTGTTTATCCAAAAATTAATAATGGTAAACTTCCTACTTTGGTTGATTTGATGAAAGTAATGTCAAACTTTGATTTAGTTGAAAGTCTTTCTGGAGTTCTAGAATCAAATGAAGAACTTTCTGAAAAATATTCAGCTGAAATTAGTTTCTTTAGAAATAACTTTTATAAAGGTAGCCCTAATAGAAATGAAATGCAAAGGCTTATTCAAGTTCCTATTGGTGTTATCCAAAACCTTGTTAGAAATCCTAATGTTAGAGCAGTTCTATGTAATCGAGTTAATAATCTTAATTTTGATCAAGCTCTTGAAGAAGGTCAAGTTAATTTAGTATTAACAAGAAGAGGTGAACTTGGTGAATCTACTCATAAAGCTTTAGGTTTATTCTTCTTATTACTTATGAAGCCATCTGTTTTATCTAGACCTGGTAGTGAAAAGACAAGAATTCCTCATTATCTATATATTGATGAAGCTCCTACATTCCTTACTAGTGCAACTGAAACTATATTTACTGTTTATAGAAAATATAAAGTTGGTGCGATTATATCTTCTCAAAGTATTGCTCAAATTAAAGCTTGTGGTGATAAGTTAGGTGAAACCGTTATTGCTAACTGTGCTAATAAGATTGTATTTGGTAATAATACTCCAGCTGAAAATGAATTCTGGGAGAAAGAACTTAGTACTAAAAAAGAATGGGATATTGGTAAAAGAGGTTATAATACTGATAAAATGGAATATGAATCTAAGATTACACCTGAATATGGTAATAAAGCAGCTGTTAGTGCTGGTAAAATAAAAGATTTGAAATTCAAAGCTGCTGCTTTTAGAATCAAAAATTTAAAAGGTAAAAATGATAATGGCCAAATTAAATTAGATTTCCTACCTGCAAAATATCTACAAAAACAAAATATTAAATCATACGATTTTGCTAGTTTTTCTAATGGTATTGCAGAATCTGATGATGGTGCTATTAATTCAAATTATAAAAAAGATGATAATTTTAATTCAGAAGAAGGTCCAATTAAAATGAATACTTCAAAGTTGAATTTTAACTTTAATTCTTCTGATGCTATTATAAATAAAAAAGGTAATAATTCATCTTCTAAGAAATAAAAAATATCCTAGAACTTAATGTTCTAGGATTATTTTTATGCTAATAATTTTGCATCTAATTTAATTAACTTATATTTTCCGTCTTGTTCTGTAAAGGCTGATAAAGTTTTTTGCATTGATTCCTCATTTTGTAGTAAATCAGTTGTATAATATATATTTATATTTGGTATTTCTAATTTATTCATTACTATTTCTTTAAATGTTTCTGCCATGTGTTTACTATCTTCACATAGTAATACTAATTGTGGTTTTACTGCAAATCCTGAATCACCTGATGCAAAATTGTTGTAAAAATCTCTATAATATACTAATCTTTCTTCTAATTTTTTATGCCAATTATCTTCTCTTCTGATTGACTCATAGATAAAATCAATATTTTTTCCTTCAAATTCTACTGTTATTCTTAGTCCTGCTTTGAATTTTTTTCCGATTATTTTTGCTAATAATTCTGGCTTATTTTTATAATCTTTGAATCCTTTAACTTTTGTCATATATGCTATTAATAATTGGTTTATAGATAACTTTTTCTTAATTATTTCTATTGGCTTAGCAACATCTGATGGTTGCCATGTTGATGGAACCTCTCTTGATGTTAAAATATATTTTCCCATCTTTTCTAGACAATATACTCTATAATCACTCATTCCACTTTCATTTTTAAAGTAATATCTTGTTATGATTTTATTTTTCATTAATTGATCTAATTTTCTATTTACTGCATTTTGATCTTTAATTTCTATTCCTTTGATTTGTAATAATTGGAATAATTGTCTTGATGTTAAAAAGTCAAATTCATTAATTAATTCTATTATCTTAAAATGAATATCATTTATTACTCCTGAATTGATTTTTGCCATTATTTGATTCATTGAGACATATCCATCTTTTCCATCAAATATTTTAATTTCATTCTGTCTCATTGAGAATGGTGATACTTTTGAACGTATTTCGTTATCTGCTATCATTTTTTCCTCCTAAAAATTATTTTATAAGGTTTGTATTAAAAGAACTTATTTCACTTTGAGTTAAATATCTCCACTTACCTATTTCGATATTTTTTACTGCTAATTTACCGATTTTTGATCTGTGCAATGCTAATACCCTTTTGCCAATTGCTTCACACATTTTCCTTATTTCTCGATTCTTTCCTTCATGTATAGTTATTTGTACTCTAGAAATTTGTTTTAGCTCATCAGTTTTTAGAATTTTAGCTTTTGCTGGTTTTGTGATGTATTTTTCTCCATTATTATCAATTTCGACTCCGGCTTTTAGCTTATCAATTTCGTCTGAAGTAATCACTCCTTTTAATGTAACATTATAAGTCTTTTCAATTTCAAAACTTGGATGTGTAAGTTTATTTATGAACTCACCATCATTACTTAATAATAATGCTCCAGAGGTGTACATGTCAAGTCTTCCTACAGGAACTATTTTTTCTTTTACTTTTACTAAATCTAATACTGTATTTCTATCAAATTGATCTTTTACAGTTGTTACGTAGTCTATTGGCTTATTTAACAAAATATATACCTTTTTTTCAGTTTTTTCTACTATCTTATCATTATATTTTACTACATCTTTTTCTGGGTCAATTTTATATCCTAATTGATTTACAACTATATCATTTACTTTTACTTTTCCCTCCAAAATGTATTCTTCGCATTTTCTTCTTGCTGCAATACCATTATTTGCGAGATATTTTTGTAATCTTTCTTCCATTATTATAATTCCTTTATTTTATTATACCAATCTGGATATGGTGCTTCGAAGTTCATTATCTTCCCTGTAACAGGATGTTTAAATTCTAGTTTTAAAGCATGAAGAGCTTGTCCTTTTATTCCAAATTCATTTTTTCCATTTGAATATACTTCATCGCCAACTACTGGATGTTTTATATATGACATATGCACTCTTATTTGATGTGTTCTTCCAGTTTCTATTTTTGCCTCTATTAAAGTATAATTTCCCTTTTCTGTTTGAATTCTTTTTAATACTTTAAAATGTGTTATTGCATTTTTTCCGCTTCTTACAATTGCCATTTTCTTTCTATCTCTATCACTTCTTGCTATTGGCATATCTATCGTTGCTTCATTTTCTTCAATAAATCCTTTTACTAAAGCTATATATACTTTTTTTACTTTTCTATTTTTTATTTGTTCTGAAAGATTTATGTGTGCATGATCATTTTTGGCTATTATTAATAAACCTGATGTATCTTTATCAATTCTATGTACAATACCTGGTCTTATTATTCCACCAATTCCTGATAGACTATCCTTGCAATGTGCTAGAATTGCGTTTACTAGTGTTCCTTCATGATTTCCTGCTCCTGGATGTACAACCATACCTTTTGGTTTATTTACTATTAATATGTCATTATCTTCATATATTATCTCTAATGGGATATTTTCTGCTATTATTTTGGTTTCTTTTGGTGGCTCTATTTCTAATGATATATCATCATTTTCTGCTACTTTATATGATTCTTTTGATATATTTCCATTAACTAAAACTTTATTTTCCTTTATTAGTTTTTGAATCATTGCTCTTGATAAATCTTCATTTTTCTCTGAAATATATTTATCTAATCTTATTTTTTCATCTTCTTTTTTTACTTTATATTTTATTATTTTATTCATTCATTACTCTTTCATATATTATAAAGTTCTTGTCACTATATATTTTGTTATATAATGGGTCTCTTGATATAAGCATATTTAGTTTTGAACTTGTTCCTGTTATGACATGTGTTACTCCATATTCTTTAAATACATTATCATACCATGTTGCTATTTGTGAAACATTTAAGAAATCACTGAATATATCTTTTCCTACAAATTTCTTTTTACTTTTATTATATGTTCCATTAAATTCTGGTGTATATAAATCACATCTTGAATCTATAAATACTGGAATATCTTCAAACAATAAATAACTTCCATAGTTATAATCATTAAATAATTTTATATTTTTATAATCTAATTTTTCTTTTATCCAATGACTTGCTTCTACTGGATATGATGTTTCATCTATATAGGGTTGTGTAAATTTTGGATTTATCATTTTTGTTGACATTAGTAACACAATTATCAATATTCCTATTTCTCCAAACATCGTGGTTAGATATTCTTGCACTTCTGTTAATAATTTTGGATTTTTTCTTTGAATAAACTCAGTTATAATTCTTGCAAATATAATTCCTCCAAATAGGATTAACATCGATTCCTGTCTTCTTGTCATTATCGATAATATAAATAGCCCTGACAAAAATAATAAATCTCTTAATCTTATTTTTGTTTTTGTAAATATTAGTATTGCTAATATTATTCCATATGATATTAATATCTTTTTCTCATTTATTAATATCATTGGCTGATGTTCGCTTACTGCTTGTGTTGTGTTACCCTTCATTATTCTATAAGTATATGTGTATGGCATATCTTTTAGAGGGGTTAACAATCCTGTAAATAAACAAATTACAAAAACTATGTATAATTTTTTAATATTTTCACTTGTTGCTATTCTTAATTTATAACTATCCAAATCTTTTGTTTTTAAAAGATATTTTTCAATTTTTAAATTCTCTGCTTTTATTTTGCTTTCACAATCTTTTACTTTTTCTTTATACTCTTCTATTCTTACATCTGATTCTTCAAATTTCTTTATTTTATCTAAATATATTTGTTTTTGCTTTTCTAAGATTTTTTTGTAAATTACACTTATTATTGGCTTTTTTATAATTCTCTTTATTATATCTTCTCCTAAATATGGCAAGAATAATATAAAGTAGAATGGGAATACTGCTGAATGTAGATTTGCTATTAATATTGGTATTATTATCAATCCTAGCATATATCTTATTTTTCCTGTTTCTAGTAGCTTTTCAATCAGTAATATAGTTAACACAAATAATGGAAAGGTTATGCTTTGTGCTCTTGCTGCTGTGTAATTTTCCATAAAGTATAATTGAAACATTGATACTAAAAATGATATAACTTGATTCTTTGTTATTTTTTTATTTGTATAATATAGTGCTATTCCTAAAAATATGGCTAGGGCTATTGTTGCAATATATAGCCCTGCAAATCCTCCACAATAATCATAAATATATGATGTTATGACATCATACATCCAATGTGGATATAAATATTTTAAATCTTTATGCCATGAATAATGATCTTTGTAATCTATTCCATTTTGTCTAATTGATTGTCCAATTTTTATTGTATAAAATGTGTCATTTTGAAATACTTTTGGTGTTATTGCAATTGCTAATAGTATTAAGCATATAATTGCTAAAATTTCAAATGCTATTTTTGTTTGTTTATTTAGTTTTATATCTTTTTGCTTTAACATTTTTTCCACCTTATTTAATAACTATATTATATATTTTATTTTTTACATATATTTCTTTTACTATTTCATGGCCTGCTAAATATGCTTTTACTTTTTCTGATTTATGAACAAGTTCTTTTACTTTTTCTTGTTCTTCGTCCATATTTATTTCTACTAAATCTCTTAATTTTCCATTTATTTGTACAGCTAAATTCACTTTATCATTTACAATTTTTGTTTCATCATATTCTGGCCATTTTTCGTAAGAAATTGTATCTTCATGTCCTAATTTGTTCCAGATTTCTTCTGTTATGTGTGGTGCTATTGGATTTAATACTTTTATAAATCCTTCTGCCATTTTGATTGGAATTATATCTTCTTTAAATGCTGCATTGATAAATATCATCATTTGAGCAATTGCAGTATTAAAACTCATATTTTCATAGTCTTCTGTTACTTTTTTTATTGTGTAATTATATTCTTTTTCTAAGTTTGGATTTTCTTTATCTTGTACTTTATTACTTTCAATTAATACTCTCCATACTCTGTCTATGAACTTTTTGCTTCCTTCAATTCCTTTTTCATCCCATGGCTTTGCCGCTTCAATTGGTCCCATGAACATTTCATAAAGTCTTAATGCATCTGCTCCATATTCATTTATTACATCATCTGGATTTATTACATTTCCTTTTGATTTACTCATTTTTTCTCCATTTGGTCCTAGTATCATTCCTTGGTGTCTTAATTTTGCAAATGGCTCTTTTACTGGTGATATTCCTTCTTCAAACAAGAAATTATTCCAGAATCTTGAATATAATAAATGTCCTACGGCGTGTTCTGGACCACCCATATATAAATCAACTGGCATCCAATGTTTCAATAATTCTTCGTCTGCAATTGCATTTTGATTCTTAGGATCAATATAT
>JABCPQ020000002.1 GCA_013333035.2 Clostridiales bacterium
CTTGTACAAATTGTCCATCTACTACTACATCTAAATATTTCATAATTTCTTTATCTTTCAAATATTCTTCATAAGTGTAGCCTGTCCATGCCCATATTGCTTTTTCTGGATACATTTTTTTGAATTCTTTTGCTAATTTTGTTGCACCTGGTAAATTTATTGGATGCATTGGTTCGCCACCTAATATTGATAGTCCTCTAATATTATCATTATGTGCTAATTTTAATATTTCAAATATTGTATCATCTGTAAAATCTTTTCCTATTGAAAAATCATGTGTTTCAGGATTGAAACAATTTTTACAATTAAATACACATCCTTGGAAAAATATTGATACTCTTACTCCTGGACCATCTGATATATCCATGCTTCTTATTTTATTATATTTCATTATTTTATTACTCCCTGTACTCTACTATTGTTGTTGATTTGCTATTCTTACCTTTTTTTCTTCTTTTGTTATTTTAGTTTTATCATTTTCATCATCTGTATTTTCTAAGTGTAGTACTCTTTCTTTTATTTCTTGTGTTCTACCTTTATTCCAGAAGTTTGTTCCAATATATCCACATGTTCTTCTTGCTACATTTAATGTGTTATGGTCCTTATTTCCACAGTTTGGGCAGTACCATTCTAAATTTTCATCTAATAGGATTTCTCCGTCAAATCCACATTTTTGGCAGTAATCTGATTTTGTGTTTAGTTCTGCATATACTATATTATCATAAATATATTGAATTACTTGCATTACAGCATCTAAGTTGTTTTGTAAGTTTGGTGTTTCAATATATGAAATTGCTCCACCTGGGCTTAATCTTTGGAATTTTGATTCTATTGATAATTTTTTGAATGCATCAATTTTTTCAAATACTGGTACATGATATGAGTTTGTTATATATCCTCTATCTGTTATTCCTTCAATTTTTCCAAATCTCTTTTGTAAGCATTTTGAGAATTTATATGTTGTTGATTCTAATGGTGTTCCATATACTGAATAATCAATGTCTTCTGCTTCTTTCCATTGATTACATTTATCATTTAGATATTTCATTACTTTTAATCCAAATTCTTCGCCTTTTCCTTCATCTGTATGGCTATCTCCTGTCATATATTTAACACATTCATATAGTCCTGCATATCCTAAAGAAATTGTTGAATATCCTCCATGTAATAATGGTTTGATGCTTGCTCCTTTTGGTAATCTTGCTAATGCTCCATTTTGCCATAAAATTGGTGCTACATCACTTGTTGCATGTGATAATCTTTCATATCTTGTTTGTAGTCCTTTGTGGCATAACTCTAGTCTTTCGTCTAAGATTTTCCAGAACTTTTCTTCATCTTTTCCTGATGATAGTGCAACATCTGGTAAGTTAATTGTTACAACACCTTGATTGAATCTTCCATAATATTTTGGTTTCTTTGTTTTTGGATCAACGTATGGTGTTAAGAATGATCTGCATCCCATACATGGGAAACATTGTCCATTACCATTACTGTCAATTTTATATTCTTTCATTTTCTTTTCTGAAATGTAATCTGGTACTAATCTTTTTGCTGTACATTTTGCTGCTAATTTTGTTAGATAGAAATATTTACTTCCTTCTTTAGCATTATCTTCTTCTAGTACATATAACAATTTTGGGAATGCAGGTGTTACATATATACCTTTTTCGTTTTTCATTCCTTCTGTTCTTTGTTTTAAGACTTCTTCAATGATCATTGCTAATTCTGGCTTATATTCTTCTGTTTCTCCTAAATACATACATACACTTAGGAATGGTGCTTGTCCGTTTGTTGTTGTCATTGAGTTAATTTGATATTGGAATGTTTGAACGCCGTCAACTACTTCTTTTTGTAAATCTTCTTTTGCATATTTTTCAACATCTTCTTTTGAGAATCCTCTATCTTCATATTTCTTTACATATCTTAAATAACTGTCTCTTACAAATGGTGCTAAGTGTGTTAATGTTATTGTTACACCACCATATTGACTTGAGTTTACTGCTGTAATTATTTGTGTTGCAATTGTCATTGCTGTAATGAATCTATGTGGTTTTTCAATCATTACTCCATTAATACATGTTCCATTTTGTAACATGTCTTCTAGATCTATTAAATCACAGTTATGTAAAGCATTTTGTGCAAAGTAATCCATATCATGGAAATGTATTAATCCTTCATCGTGTGCTTCTATTACATCTTTTGGAATTAAGAATCTTCTTGAAATATCTGTACTTGTTATTCCTGCTAAGTAATCTCTTTGTGTTGTTACTACTCTTGCATTTTTATTTGAATTTTCTGTATTCCAATATTCACTTGTTCCATCAATTAATTCTTTTATTGATTGATCTGTAGTGTTTGCTTGTCTTACTAAAGATCTTGTATATCTATATGTTATATATGCTTTTGCTAATTGATAGTGATTATATGCCATTAACTTTTCTTCTATTATATCTTGTATATCTTCAACTAGCATTCTTTTTTTATTTAATTCTTGAATATATTTTATAATTTCTTCAATTTCTTCTTTTGACGCTTTTTCATTTTTGTGAACTTCTGCATTTGCTTTTCCTATAGCTGTTCTTATTTTATCTGCATCATATTCAACAACAGAGCCGTCTCTTTTGATTATGTTCATTTTTCTTCCTCCTATTTTTTAAGTCAAAAACATTATAATCTTAAAAATGATTTTTTGTAAATAGGCTTTTTTTGAAAATTTTTGTAAGAAGTTGTAGAAGTGTTGGTAATGCTATTTGATAAGAGAAATATTACATTTTTCGTTTTCTTTTTCGTTTTTTTAAGTCATTTTTGTTTATTTTTGTAAAAATGATTTTTTAAAAAAGTAATATTTTTTATTTGGTTTTTACTTGACTTTTTTCTTTTTTGAAATTTATGGCAAAATAAAAAACTATGCTTTTCTTTATATAATAAGTTTGAAGCATAGTTTATAGTTTTTATTATTTTTCTTCTATTTTGATTCTATTGTATATTTCTGTCAATATAAATAGATATGTTAATGATACTAAGAATCCACCTATTACATCACTTGGATAATGTACTCCTAAGTAAATTCTTGTCATGCCTATTGTTGCTAATAATATTGTTAATATTACTATTAATGTCCATTTTAATGCAGTATTTTTTACATATTTAAATATCAAAAATATTAGCATTCCATAAAAAGCCATACTCATCATTGCATGTCCTGATGGAAAACTATAGCCTTTTTCAGGAATTAATCTATTAATATTTGGTCTTTCTCTTTGGATTATATGTTTTAATATTACATTTAATCCTGCTGTTCCTACAACACCTGTTAATATAAATAATTTGTTTTTTACTCCTTTTATCAATATTATTGCTAGTATTGATAATGCTATTACAATTTTTGCTCCACCAATATGTGTAATTACTTTTACTATTGGTGTTAGTTTGTCATTTATAATATTTGATTTAAAAAATTGATAAATTTTCAAATCAAAATCTAATATTTTTCCATTTTTTATATTTATTGCTATTATTATTGCTAATATTGCAGCTACTGCACATAATACCCATTTTATTATATTCTTTGTTTTATTATTCATTTGTTTCTCCTTATCTATCTATATTGTCTCTATTAGATTTCATGATTATTTCTTTTGTTCTTAATATATCACCTAATGGCTTATTGTTTTGATCATATGGTGCAAATCTATTGAACGCTATTTTTATATTTACTGCTGGGGTTGTTTCTTCTCCTATTATTTCTGATGCTTTTATAAATACTTTGTCAGATATTCCATCTGTGTCAAAAAACACATATTCCATAGTATCTGTTTCCATGTCTTCATATTCTGAATCTTCTTCTATTATCTGATCTTGTATGTTGTTTTTAATACTATAATTTCCTAGTGGTTCTATAATATAAAACTCGTTTGTACCGTCTATTTTAAATGCAGGATATATTTCTTCATATTGTAACATATTATCAGTAAAGTCTTCTATGTTTTGACCTAGAGTTATATGTGCCATATATGCTTCATATCCTTGATTCATTAATTCATGTAATACTGCTCCGGCAAATATCAATGAATTTCCTTTTTGATAATTTATTAAAAATTCTTTACATTGTTCAAATGCTTTTTGTGGTTCTAATTTTAATATTTCGTCTAATTCTTTTTGTTGTCTTATTGTTAAATCTTTATTTACATTATATTTATATTTTGAATTTGAATATTTTTGAAAAAGTTGATATATTGTATCTATTTTTTCAATTCCTCTTTCAACTTCAATTCCTAAATCATGTGATATTTGATTACTCCTAAAATCTTCATCTGTTAAGAACTCTTCCTTTTCTTGATCTGGGTCTACCACATTCTTTCTTTCCATATATTCTTCAAATGTTACATCTGGCTCTTCTTCATCATACCTATCTTGTTCTGGCAATTCTTTATATTCTTCTCGCATTTCCATTACTTCTTTAGGGTTCATTAGAGTTTCAATGAATGCTTTTTTTGTTTCATCTAAATCATATATAGCGCATTTACGCTTTTCTAAATCTAATTTTTCATCTAAATCAGTCATATTTATAAACAAACTATCTGTTTTTCCTATTGGACATACAACTCTTGGTTCTTTGCCAAATATCAATACATTATAATCATAATTAATGATGCTAGATGGGCTCGCTTCAAACTTTTCGGCTGTTCTGGGTGTTCCTACAAATTCTATATTTTGTATTCGTTGTTCTTTTAACTTTTTATAAAATGCTGCTGCATATAGTAATTTATTTCCTTGTCTTTCTGTTTCTAATATTCTTGCTAATTTTGCTATTGCTCTATTTGGAGTTAAAAGTAATGCTTTTAATACTTGCTGTTTTACGTTTTCACTTAATTCTTTTGTGTATTGATATGTTTCATTAGTAAATTCAGAGTAAATCTGTTTTAATTTATCATAATCTTGCATTTTCTATATCCTCCAAATTTTACTTTTCATATTTGTCTACAAATTCAAATACTTTTTTATAATATGCTTCTGGTTCTCTATATCTTGATTGTGTATGTCCTGCGCCATGGATGATTAATTGATCCTTTTCTCCTGGCAATGATTCATATATTTGTGTTTCCATTATTACTGGGACAAAATCATCTGCATCTCCGTGTATTAATAATATTGGTACTTTTGATTTCTTTACTTGATTTATTACTGATGCTTCTTTGATATCATATTTTGCCTGAATTTTGGCTATTACTCTAAACATTTGCATTAATGGGAATGGTGGTAGATTAAATCTTGCTTTTAATTCTGATTTAAAAATATCCCATACTGATGTATATGAACTGTCTGCAATTATTGCTTTTACATTTGATGGTAAGTTTTCTCCTGATGCCATTAATACTGTTGCTGCTCCCATTGATGAACCATGTAATATTATTTTTGCATCTTTATCTTTTTCTATTATTTTATTTATCCATCCTATTATATCGTCTTTGTCTAGCCAGCCCATTCCGATATACTTGCCTTCGCTTTCTTCTGTTGCTCTCATACTTGGTATTAATACATTGTATCCTTTTTCCTTATAAAAATGCATTCCTATTGATGCAACCCATGATGGCTTTGATCTATATCCATGTGCTACGATTACCCAATCATGATTTTCTTGATTTTCTGTTTTATTATAATATGCTGTTGCTCTTAATGTAATATCGTCCTTGGCTTTAATTTCTAATGTTTCACGTGGTGTTTGTTCTAACCAATTTTTTACGTCGTTTTTTTCTTCTTTCTTATTTTTATTTATTATTGCTTTATCAGAATCTTTTTCTTCGATTTTTACTTGCTCGTTCTTTATTTCACGATTTCCGCCTGCACCATTTCTATATAATGCATATCTTACAAAATAACCCCCAATTAGAATTGTTGCTATCCATATTATGATTATTACTGTTAGAATGACGGCTAATATTCTTTTTAATATTTTATTCATTCGCCCTCCTTATTACCGCTTTTATTTTAGCATATTTGGAGCTATATGACAATTTTTTTGACTGGTTTTTCAGGAATATTTTAATAAAAAAAGACGCAGTTTTGCGCCTCTTGGTTATTTGGGTTAATTTTGATTATATATTTGGTCATATAATTCTTCAATTAATAAAAAATCTTTAGTTGGCTCATCATTTTTGTCTACATAATCCGTCATTGCCCAATCAATATTTTCTAATAATTCATTTATTTTATCAGTATCATAATTAATATTATATTTTTTCATTATATCTTTTTGTTTTTTAGTTATATTTAACATTATCTTACTCCTTTAGATAATTTTTATATCTTATTAATATGATGACTTAAAAAACTACTTATTATTTTTAAATTTGTTTTGTAGCTTTTCTAAGTTTTTTTCTTCAGTGAAATCATTTACAACAATAAATTTTCCATTTATGTCTTTCCAATTTATTGTTGGATCATCGAACATATATAAATAGTCTTCGTCTTCATCTATTACTCTAACCATATATCCCAGTATTTCTATTACATCATATATCTTTTCATTCTGAAAACTAGCACAATCGTCTCCTTTATATTTTACTTGTCCAATAACTTCAACTTCCTGTTTTCCTATAATTTTACTACCTTCTTCATTATATCTAGGTATTATTGCTTTCATAATTTTGTCCTCTTTTATATTTTCAAATAGTAATATTTTGTTCAGTGTTTTTTATCTTTATATTTCTATATATTATTGATTATTTTAAATTGTTTCTTTATTATTTACAATGCCTTAATACATTTTATAAATTTTAAATGTTAAAAAATATAAAAAGAGCAGCTTATGATTTTGCTGCTCTGAATCCTTTTAGGATATATATCGTATACTTATTATAATATTTTAAATAAAATTTATCAATATCTTTTAAATTATTCAATTTGTGACACAAACCAAAAGGGTTCATGTACAAATTGCTTAATAATTATATGAGCAAAATAAATCCTGTCACTGCGGCTAATGAATTTTGAAATCCCCTACCCCAACGTCCGAAGCGACCAGTGATACGGATTTATTTGATATGATTATATTAAAATTGTTAGAGAATGTCAATTGTTTAAATTTTGAATTTCATCATATATTGTAAGTATTGATTTTTTTATCATTTTGTTGTATATTCCTTATTAGGAAGAGATATTTCCTGGGAATTGGACCCAGCTGTGAATATCTCTTTTATTTAGAAGTATCTGAACGATGTAGGCTTGTTCCTGCTATATCAGATACTTTTTTTATTTAATAAATAGATTCGTTTTATTGGTATATATCATAGCTCATTTACTAATAATACATAATATAAAAAGGCTCTTTCGAGCCTTTTTAGCAATAGAGCCGATTTGAACGGCTATCTCCAGTTAACTGGTGTCTTCCCTCTTCCACTACTTCTTGCTGATGCAATTATAGCATGGTATTTTTATTTATTCAATTGTTTTTTATTAGTGGGACATATCTATTTTAAGCCTATATTTTTATTATTGTGACATATCTGTTGTAAACCTATATAAATTACTTGATAGAAATTTATTTAATCTTAAGTATTATCGATTTCTTGTTAAAGAATTTTTAGCAAAGAAATATTATGCAGCTATCTACTTACTGCTTAATAAAATAAAGGCATCAAAAAAACAGTTGTTAATGTGTCCTTAATCGATTTTATCTATTTATTACTTCTGATACATCGCTTATATTTATTGTTTCTGTTTGTGGTGCAGTATCATCAAACTCTATTTCTAATCCTTTAGTATCAAACCATTTGGCTAGTACAGTTCCAATACGCCCATCTTTAGTTCTTATCCTATCTAGTTCTTCAATAATCATACTCTAAATTGCTCTCCTTTAAATTGTCTATATAGGTGCTTGTTAGTTTATAGTTATTATTACTTAATATAGCACCTATTTTCAATTTTGCTTGTCTACTTTTTAATCCTTTTACAACCATATTAACTTCATACTTTTCACCATACTTAGCTATATCTTTTAACCTTTTAGGACAGAGCTTTATATTGTCTTTTATATCTATTGTTGTAGTATATTGATGTATATTTTATTACTATCTAAAATAACATATCTCTAAAACCTCTATTATTATCTTTATAATAACCAGTTAAAAATGGTTCTAATTGTTTTTCGCTTATCTTCTCTATATCTAAATTATTCTTTTTACAATATTCATATGCTTTTTTTATATTATACATTGGTGTTCCATCTTTCATTGGTTCAACATATACTTCATCTAATCCATCAAAGTAATTAATGTCTTTTCTTTTTTCCATAATATTCCTCCACTAACTTTTTAGATGCATTCTCGTCAAAAATCATTCTTTGTGATTTAGCAAATTGCTTTGCACCATATTTCTTATAATGATTAATCAAATTTGTTTTAGCATCTAAATATACAAATCCATCATATCCATGATTGAAACTAATTTTACATGCTTGGGCTATCATATGTCCACCAACACCTGTATATGTTTTATTTTGTATATTATCTGGATTATTTTCTAATAATTTTATATATACCGCTTGATTTTCTTTTTGGACTTTATAAGATATCAAACCTTGTAGTCTATCTTTATTATCTTTTGTATATAATCCATACACATTATCCTCTTTATTCCAATTAAATTTCCAATCCTTTGTTAACTCTTTCAACTCTTCTTTATTAGACATTTTCTTAAAAAATGTATCAAGTTTTATTACTATCCAAAATAACATACCTCTAAAACAAAACAGGTTTATCTTCACCTTTTAAAAACGTTTTATTACTATCTAAAATAACATACCTCTAAAACTAAGTGCGATATCTATCTTCAAGTATTTTTGTTTTATTACTATCTAAAATAACATACCTCTAAAACTAAGTTCTGCCTTAGATAAATTAAATAAGAGTTTTATTACTATCTAAAATAACATACCTCTAAAACAAGAAGGAAGAAGCAGATACTTGATTAGCCGTTTTATTACTATCTAAAATAACATACCTCTAAAACGTTTTATTAATTCTTGAATTTCCATTTTAAGTTTTATTACTATCTAAAATAACATACCTCTAAAACTATAAATAGATTGAACACAAGACCTAAAATGTTTTATTACTATCTAAAATAACATACCTCTAAAACTGTCTTGTCTTAATTTCTGCAATTCTAAAAGTTTTATTACTATCTAAAATAACATACCTCTAAAACTTAAAAATAAGA
>JABCPQ020000003.1 GCA_013333035.2 Clostridiales bacterium
AAAACAAAATATAGTATAATATTTTTTTCATATTCACCGCCTAAATTACTATAATAAACACCTCAATCATAGTATTTAATTAATTGTATCCTTATTTTTTGCAATTCACAATAAATTTACAAAAGTATCATAATATTGTAATATAGTTTTAAAAAAGTACAGAGATAAACTCTGTACTTATATTTTCACCAAATTAAAATCCTGGTTTTTTTAATAATTTAAACATATTATTTTTATATTTTTCAACACCTGGTTGATTAAATGGATTCACTTCAAGTAGTTTAGCACTCATACCACAAGCCTTTTCAAAGAAATAAATCAAATGGCCTATTGATTCTGCATTTAAAACGTCAATATCAATAACAAGATTTGGCACCCCACCATCAACATGTGCATTAATTGTACCTTCCATTGCTTTATCATTAACATAAGAAACCATTTTACCTGCTAAATAATTAAGATTATCTAAATCATCTCCATCATAATGAATTTCAATATCTTTATTAACCTTATCAAATTTAAGAACTGTTTCAAACATCAACCTTTGTCCATCTTGAATATATTGTCCAAGTGAATGTAAATCAGTAGTAAACTCAGCACCAACTGGAAATAATCCTTTACCATCTTTTCCTTCACTCTCACCAAACAATTGCTTCCACCATTCAATCATATAATGCATTTTAGGTTCATACGAAACCAACATTTCAATACTCTTACCATTATCATAAAAAAGATTTCTTAAAACAGCATATTTATAACAATCATTATATTTTAAATTTTTATCACTATATTTTTCTTCAGCATATTTTGCTCCAGTCATCAATGCATCAATGTCAATACCACTAGCTGCAATTGGCAATAACCCAACAGCAGTCAAAACTGAAAATCTACCACCAACATCATCTGGAATAATAAAAGTCTCATAATTTTCAATATCAGATAACTTTCTTAATGCACCTTTATTTTCATCAGTAGTAACAAAAATCCTCCTTCTAGCTTCTTCAATTCCATACTTATTTTCTATTAATTCCCTAAAAATTCTAAATGCAATCGCTGGTTCTGTCGTTGTTCCAGATTTAGATATAACATTAATTGAAAAATCCTTATCTTTAACAATATCTATAATATCATTAATATAATTAGCGCTTAAATTATTTCCTACAAATAAAACCTTTGTTTTAGCATCATCATATTGATAAATTGAACTATGTAGTGCTTCAATTACTGCTCTTGCTCCCAAATATGAACCACCAATTCCAATAACAACTAAAAAATCTGAATCAGTTCTAATTTTTCCTGCTACTCTCTTAATTTTCGCATATTCTGTAGAATTGATATATTTAGAAGGCAAATCAATCCAACCACAAAATTGAGTATTATCCATCTTCATATCCATTAATTCTGCATCAACTTCACTAACAACCTGTGCACTCTCTAAAATTTTTTCTTTTGAAAATCCTGCATAAGAATAATTCAATTTAAGATTAGCCATTATCATTCTCCTTTATCTTTCGTCTCTCTTCTTCCTCATAAAAAATAGTATTATCAATCATACCTTTTTTATCTCTAACATCTAACAAATATTCATCAAGTACTTTAAATTGATTTTTAGCGTCCTGTCTAGGTTTATTAATATCACAAACATAATTCAAATCTTCATAAGTTAATGATGATATTTTAAAGTTAGAAATATCATACATATCTATCATAATTCCATCAAAGCCAACTTCTCTTAAAATGTTAGCAATTTTTTTATCATATATCATTGGAATAATTGTTTTTCCAAGAGCCATTCCTAAAATATTCGCATGTAATCTAGATCCAATTATAATATTTGAACTACCTAAAACCTCTAAAGCTTCATCCGTATTTCCTCTATAATAGTAAGTTTCAACTTCTTCATCAGTCTTTTGCAAAATTGACTCTATCGCTTTTTCATCACCTTGCTCTTTACAAAACGACATTAAAGTCACATCATAATCTTGAATTTTAAAAAATTTGATAAATTGTAATATTTTATTTTCATATATTCCTTGAAATTCTCCATATTTATAATTAGGTGACAAAACTGCAATAATAACTTTTTTTCTATTAGTAACATTTATATATTTAGGATCAATATCAAACAATATATCTGCAGCACTTCTAACACAAGGTAAACTCTTAAACAAACCATAAGAATACTTATCTCTAAAACATATATCTTTAGCCCTTTTAAAGAAATCATAATATTTTTTATAATATTCTTCTGTATCAAGTCTTCCAAAATTAGTATTTAGTAAAAAGAAATCTTTATTTCCATAAATAATCTCATTATCATTCATCTTATCAAGATTATTCATATATAAACTTCCACCAAGTCCAATTACTGCATCAAATTCTTTAAAAAAAATCTTTTCCTTAAATACATCGTTTTTTAATAATCTATTTGTAATCATCGATTTATATACTTTAACATTTTTATATTTTTTAGATTTATAAAAATTAGAAATAACTGTAAATGTATGTCTAGGATATCTCTTCACTAAATCTTCAAAAAATAAATCATCACCTAAATTTCCATATAAATATGCATCAACAAATATATTCATATTTTCCTCTTTCGTTAAACAATAATACTAATTTTTATACCCTGTTTTGTCAATAATCTGTTTACTAATCTGTTTAATTTTATCATTTACAACATAATTTGTATTTCCAAAAAATTCTTTATGAAGCTTTTCAACATTACTTTCAAGTGTTATAGGTATTCCATACCATCTATCCATTGTCTTACCTTTTGTTTCATAAGGCCATCCCATACTTGTAGTAAAATTAACCTTCATAAGTACTGGCAACAATCCCATAATATCAGATTCTGATAAATTTGTTCTAACCAATGGTAAAACTTTAGTTGCAAGTTTTTGCAATTGAGTTATATTTAATCCTTTAGCTCTTTTAACCATAGCTTGAACTACTTCTCTCATTCTTTCAGTTCTCTTATAATCACCACCAGCAGTATATCTAATTCTTGAATATGCAACAGCTTGAACACCATCAAGTCTTTGTAAACCTGTAGTCGTAACATGTTTAGATTTAACACCAGATGTTTGAATTAAAGCATCTATATAATCATTAATATATTTAAGTTCATCCTTTTCAATATCAATATCAACGCCATCCATTGCATTAATAGAACTAATCAATGAATCAAAATTAATCGTTACATATTCTTTGATATTCAAATCCAAATTTGTATTTAAAGCAAGTAATGTGTTTTGAGCACCACCATAAGAATATGCATGTGTTACTTTATCAAGTCTTTTTGTATTCTTTTCTACAACCTCTAAATATGTATCTCTATAAACAGAAAACATTTTAACATCTTTTGTTTCTTCATTAATACTAGCAATTATAATACAATCAGTTCTATTTCCTAATCCATAATCATCTGCTCTACTATCAATTCCAAGTAATGCTATATTTCTATAACCTTTTAAAGATTGCTTTGTTTCTTCCGTAATACCTATTGCATTAGTATCAATAGTTTCCTTATTTATTTTACCTAACATATTATTAATATATCCCCATGCACCAGCAGCAACACCTGCTAAAACAATTATCAAAATTATTAATATAATAGAAATTATTTTAATTGCTTTTTGTACACCAGTCCTTGTTTTCTTATTTTTTTCCATTTTACCCTCCATATTATTTATCAAATTCTTTATCCTGATTCACTCTATTAATAGATCTAACCATATCATTACTAAAATCAATAACATCTACAATCTTATTAACATTAGACTTATCTAAATTGATTATAGCTGTCTTTCGATCAATGCTACTCTCAATAAAATTAGACGAATCAATATAATCATTATCATTTTTTATTTTTTTCAAATTAGTACTTTTTGCAAAAAACTTTGCAAAATCGTCCATATCAATTCCACTTTTTGAACGTATACTAACTATATTAGTTTTTCCAGTTTTATTCATATATTCAAAATATTCATCATTCAAATTAATACTATATGACAAATCTCCATTAACAGATTTCTTCAATCTTTCATTAATTCTAGATAAGAAATCTCTTTCCTTGCCTTTAAGTCTAATCTCCTCTTGTAAAAATCCATACACAATTTTCGTAAAATATTCACTCATTTCTGAATTTTTATTATCAAAAAACACACCATAATTCATTTCATTATTTTTATTTGAAATCATTATAGAAAAATTATCACCATCTCTATTCAATACCGTTAATAAATCTACAATTTCATCACATTCTTTAAAAATTATATAATCCCTATTATCAGATCCTTCATTACAATATTCAACAACAGGAAATTTAAACTCTTTCAACCTACGTACAACTGGCAAAATACTATAATCTGCCTTATTTTTTAGTAGACTTTTGTTATATTTTTCATTAAACATAAACCTACTCCTTTGTAAATTTTATCTACATATATTAAAACACAACTTAGGTAAAAAAATCCAGCTTTTATCACAGAAAATAAAAAAATCTATATAATATTTTCATATCATATAGATTTACAAAAATTAATTCATTATATAATCACAATCATAATGTCTGTTTCTAACCTGATTAATCAAATTGATTAACAAACCTCTTTGCGATTCATCAAGTCTAGATAAATCAACTTTACGGTTTCCTATATCTATTTGCATCAAACTTTTCTTAATTTGATTAACAATATGTTTACTCATCTTCTTTTTTTCTTCAAATGTAAAATTATCTTTTATAGGGGCAGTTACTAAATCACCGATTTCAACACATTTATCATCTTCACTATATATCATACCAATTCTTGCAGTCGAAACAATTTTAGTATTTTCAGGATTAAATTCATATTTACTAGCAATATTCATAATCATTTTTTCAGAATCAAACATATCAGATTTCTCATCATAATTACTATCAATTAAATCACTAACATTTTTCATTCTTTGTAATTTAAGAAGAACTTTCATATTCAAATTATTTTTATCATATATAGGAATATCATCTTCATAAATATACAAATTTTGTATTCTACCATTTTGTTTATTTCTAATATATCCTTCCGAATTTATAATATATTGAATATTAGCATCAGTATATAATTCCCTAAAACGATCAGAATGCATAACTTTAACCATATCGTCATCACAATATAATGTGCCATCAACTTTAATAGCATCTGCAATTTCTCTATATCCTAATCCTGTAGTAACTTTTTTCAAAAGCAAACAATCATATTCTTCCTGAGTAATCTTCTTTTGTTCAAGCATTTTGCTATATGTCAGTTTATCAACATCCATCAATTCTTTAGCAGCTCTCTTATAAACCATTAATACTCTATTTGCTAAATCAATTTTACTTGTTCCTGGATTTTCAGAAATATATAAAGAATAAACTTTATCAGATATTTCAATATCATCAAAACAAATTACATTTTGATTTCTCCATACCCAACTTTGTGCAATAATCCTATCAAATTTATCTCTAACACAAAAAACTCTTCCATCCGGTGATACCATACTATGTTCCATTGCAGTAAAACCTTTACCACCAATTTTTTGACAACAATCAGTACGATCTCCAATTGTTAGAGCTAAAGGATCATCACATCTAAGCATTTCATACTTCATTCCATCTTCTTCACCTAAAATTCTTGGAATACTTGAATAATCCCTAAGTTCACCTTCATTATATATTTTTTGCATCAAATCAAACTCATCTTGTCCATATTCAAAACATTGAGCTTCATCAGCAACATCATCATTTCCAATATCAATATTATTATATTCAATATCCTTAATATGACAAATAGCTCTATGAAGTGTTATTTCTTTAGCTCTTCCAATATCAACATCAATAATCTTATTAAATTGCTTTTGAATAAGTGGAACAGCTTTAATATATTCTTCATTGCAAACAATTTTATTAATATTTTTAATAAGAAAATTAGCGAAAGGAATATTATATTGCATTTTCAATCTTTCAAACATTTTTTCAATGACTACTGGAGTAATCAATCCAGGGAAATTCATATCATTCATTATTCTTCGTAATTGCACAATTTTACTCTTATCATTCTGTAAATTAGCATTAAATACATATTCACTACTATCTTTTAAAACATATACAGAATTTAAAATATTAATTTTATCTACATCATTTTGCTTTATATAATCACTAATTAAATCAAAATTTTCTTTAGATATTTTTTTAGGAATCTCACCAAATAATTTAATTAGCTTAGTAAAACCATCATCTTTACCATGAAATACTCCCATTACATATGCAAATTTTAATAAAGATTCCAATTGTACATCAGATTTAACTCTACTATCTCTAACTAATTTCGACCATTTTTTACTATTAATTAAAAAATTATCAATTTCTTCTATAGGAAATAATTTTATCACAACATAATTAGGTAAAAATCTACCACCAGTTGCCTTATACCACTCTATCAAATTTCTTTGTAAATTTTCTTCAACCACTCTTGAAATAATACTAGGATGCCTTCTCTCAAGTTCCATCAACCTCTTATTAGAAATATTTTTAAAAAATATATCATAACTTTCTGGAAAAGCTCTTTTCAAATCAATATTTTCTAAATATTGCATCCAATTCAAATTCTCTCTAATAACATCAAAATTCAAAACATCATCACTATCATAAAAAATTTTTCTTAAATCTTCAGGAGCATCTTCAGATAAAAACATTTTAGGATATTTTGCCTTAAAAAATTCAGGAACATCTTCATCATATTTAGAATCTCTATTTAATATGTTATTTTCAATTTCCGCTTCAATTATTCTTAAATTTCCATCTTTCAAATAATCAAATATAACACTATCTTTAACTTCCATTAAAGAATCTCCATATTTTTTAGCTAAAAATAATATCTCTTCAACAGATAACTTCGTCCACAAAAATTCACGATTAAAATGTTTCATTTCCTTTCTTAATCTTTTAAATCCAACAAAAAAATCTTTATTACAAATAACATTTGCCAAATCCAGATTCTTCTTTATATCTTTAAAAGAAAGACTTCCACTATAAAATTTTTTTCTCAACTCTTCATTAATCAAATCATCAAAAAATAATTCACAATGTTTTTTCTTAAAACTTAATGGCAAGTCATCAGAATAATCCATCCCATTATTTACAATATTATTATAAATTTCATCATCAATAATCTCTCTAATATCCTTCTCATATAAAACACTACTATCTGGCAATCCTAAACTTCCCAAATAATTTCCATATTCATAACATATATTTAAAAACTTCTCTTTTCCCAATGAATCAATCAAATTCTTTAAAAAAATTATATAATTGTAATTCCTAATATCATAAACATTTTCTATATCATTTTTTACAAAATTAGGTTTCTTATCCCATGCCAAAAATAATCTCTTACATTTTAATACATCAATAAGTTCCGGATTTGCCTTTATCATTCCAGCATTAATTTTACCAGTATAAAATGCATTCTTAATTTCATCAGAAACGCCATCAATAAAAATATCTTGATAATCTTCTCTAAACTTCCCTTGAATAAAATCATAATTAATCTTATTTCCAAATCTTTTTTGAACATCTTCATTTCTAACATTTAATAAAACATTATACATTCTATCTCTAAACTCTTCATAAGAACATCCATTTTTAGTATTAGAATTCTTAATTTTATCAATCATAACAATAATATTTAAATAAATACTATTATCATCATATTTATGAGAAAAAATTCCGCCAGTTTCTTCATCAAGTTTAATTATATTATCCATTCCATATTTCTCAATGAATTCCCTTTTTAATTCCGTATTAGAACCCATTTTTATTAATTTAAGTGGAATTACTTTCATCATATCCCTTATTAAATAAAGATTAGATAATTGAACCAAATCAATAAAGTTATTAATGCCATATTCAAGAAGTTCTTTAGGTGTACAAATATCTAAAATCTTTCTATCATTAGAATATACAAACTTCTTTAAATCTTCTATATCAATTCCTTTAATATTATTAAGTTCTTCAATATTAAGAATCTTCTTCCCCCTAAATAAACAATCAATATCAATCCCTGAATTTATTAAACCATCAATTCCATATTTAATAAGAATTTCATTAATGCTAACATTAGATTCCTGAATCATCTTCATCTCAGGCAAATCTTCAAGCCCAATAAATTTAAACATTGACTTAACAATATTCCAATCTCTAAATGCTGCATTCTTATTAATTGCAATATATCTCTTAATTGCATTTCTAAACAATTGAATCTTCTGAACATCATCAATATCATAATCAGGTATATCAATAAAATTAATAACTCTGTCAAATATCATATAATTTTCATCTACAAAATCAGAACCATATAAATTAACAATCTCTAAATATTTTTCATCATTAGTAAGAGCCTTTTCTGTACCTATCATTTTACATCCCTACTTTTTATAACTAAATATTAATATAACACATTTTTCAGGAAAAATCACGAAAAAAAAAGATATAGTTTTCCACTATACCTAAATATTTTTATTATTAATATAACTTCCAGTAAACTCACTTTTTAAAATTTTCATATAAATAGTATCATAATACTTTCCATTCAAAAAATAATTTTCTCTATATCTATAAGTTTCTCTAAAACCTACATTCTTATAACAATTAATTGCTATTTCATTAAAAGAAATAACTTCAAGATGAATATTATCTAGATTTAAATAATTAAATCCATAATCAAGTAATAAATTTAATGCCTCTCTTCCATAACCATTAAACCTATAATTACTATCACCAATAAATATTCCAATCTCACCAGAAAATCTCATTTTATCTTTAATATAAATTGAACAATTACCAAGCAATTTATCATTTTCTAGCAAAACTATTGCAAAACACTTATCGCCATTTTTTAAAGCATTATTTAAAAATTCTTTTTCAGAAAATATATTCAAAAGATTTGAACTGCTTCCCATTCCATCACTAACTAATGGATCAGAAATCCATTCTACATATTTATTAACATCATCAATATTCATTGGTGATAAATATAATCTTTCACCAATAAACTTTTTATAATATTTCATAACATACTCCATATTATTAATTAACTTTATTTAGAATATAATTATTTATATCTTTTATATTTGCCTTTTTATTAATTTCTTCATATATATTTGATAATTCGATATGATATTGCAAATTATCATCACTATTTATCTTATTTCTAATATGTAAAATATAATTTTCAATTAATGAAAAAATATCTTTATTTTTTAATAAAAATTTATTATTATCTAAAACATATCCATATCTTTCATTAAAATCTTTCAAAAATATTTCAAAATAATTCATAGGATCTTTCAATAATTTATAAAAGCATTCATTTCCGAATAACTTGTTTCAAAAAATCAACATATCCTATAACTTCAGAATTACGTTTACTAATATGAGGTTCATATATATAATAATTACTACCTATATATTTTTTAAATTTAGAATCTAATTTTAAAATCTTACAAACTTCATTCTCAGAAAAAACATCAATAATGTCAGAAAAATCTCCACCACATTCAGGATATCTATTACCTAGATTAATATAAAAGCCATTAGATAAGACCTTAGAATTAAAAACAGTTATATTTATAATATTTTCAATTTCTTTATAAAACATAATTTTGAATTCATTAATTACTAAATCATTTCTATCACTTTTAGATAACTTCAGATCATTTATTTTTAAATACTTATTAGAAACATTATAATGAATTTTTTTATCTTTAAAATTATATTTTGCATAAATATAATCATAATTGTTAATCTTCTGAAATCCATCAACATTATTTAAAAAATTATTAATCCATTTATCAACTAATACTATTAATATTTCTTCCGAAACCACATCTTTCAAATAATCAATTTTATCAGTAAAAAACTTTATTATCATTATTCTTAATATATCATCCGTATTTATTCTATTCAAAAAATCCCTTAATTTAATAATCAATAAATCTCTATTAATCATAAAACTCTCCAATTATTCATAATCATCATAATCATCTAAATCATTATCTTCATAATCATCATAATAATGTTCATCCAAAGATGGATTCCCTTTTGCAGAAACATCATAAACTTTCTTCATATCATATTCACACAAATCTGGATCAACCCAATCATGCATAGTAGGATCATCCCAAGGATATCTATCTTCAGTAGATAAAAAATATGGTACTTTATCCTTTTGGCATAAATTTGCCATATAACAAATAGATGATAATCCATCAAAATCTGCTAAAACAATTGAAAACTCTGCTTCATTCGCCATCTTAGCAGCTGTCTCTGCTGTCGGACATGCTATTTTAGACACATGCCCAGCTTTATAATTTTCCAAAGTTTTACGTGTACCATAATATTCATCTTCAACCATATCTTTGCCATAAAACCCATTTCCACAAGCTGCCAAATTACATTCATATCCCTGCATTTCAAGTATCTTAATTACTTCAGGTATCAATGTATTAAGCAATCTATTAGAACTATTATTATACACTCCCGAAGTATCAATAAAAAATTGAACATACCTTGCATCTTTTAAATCATATTTATCATTTAATAATTTATAATTTTGATATTTAAATATATGTGTAATCATTTCTTTTTTATCAAATGTTTCAACACCATCATTCTTATCAATTCCAGCATGTTTTAATGAAATATCTTTATTAATTTGAATTACTTTTTGCTTTAAATACTCTCCAATATTTTCTCTCTTTAAATTCATCAATTTTTCATCATTATCATCAAATACTTTTTTAACAATCTCATCATAATTCTTATTGGGATCAAACTTCAAACTAGATTGAAAAGATGAATTATTACTTTTTCCATCTTTATAATCTTTTTCATTTTCTTCATTATCAGATTCTTTAGTTTCTAATTCTTTTTCAGCATAATATAATTTTTCTTTTTCTATTTTTTTCTTTCTTTTCAATTTTCGTCTTTTTTCATTTTTCTTTTTTCGTTTCTTTTTTCTTAATTCCTCTAAAGTATTATGCTTTTTAGTATCTTTTAATTTCTTATCTTCCTCTTTAGAATCTTTTTCTTCATTAATTTCTTTATCAATATTCTTCTCTGATTCACTATCAGAATTTTCAGCAGGATTCGGAGAATTCTTTATTTCTTTTGCAGACTCATTTCCACCATGAACATCTTCTGATTCCATACTTGTAGGCTCTGCTACTTCCTGTGTTTTTGGGGCATCTTCTGGAGATTCAACTATTTCTTCTTGCTCTTTTTCAATCTCTTCATCAATAGATTTTTGCTCCATTTTCTTATTATATTTATCAATTAAATTTTTATAAATCTTATCAATATCATATACAAATTTCATAGAATCTCCTAAAATTCACGCTCTTCTAACACATCATAATTATCATCAGTTTCCAAATTATTAAGATCATCAACATAATCAGTGTCATCAACATCATCTTTATTTAAATGTTTCTTATTTAAATATAATTCCATTTGATTAGAATCTAAATAAACAAACTTCTTATCACCATTAGTAGCAACTTTAAATATTTCATCATTAATTAATTCAAGTCCAAACTTTGTTCCAGTTTTATTATCAATATTATCTGCCCAAATTATATTGTCCTTTTCCATATCAGCAGAATCTTCAATCCAACCTGAAAAATAATCATCATTATCCAATATAGGACGCAATTCCTTTAATTGTTTAATATTATCAATATAAATTCTATAACGATTTTCATCATAGCTCTCAAATTTTATTCCTAAATTTTTATGTCTTTTGGCAATCTTAAAAAATTTTTTATTATTGCCTTCATCTATTTCAATTTTCATATTATGTAATTCAGGCATCTCAACTTTCAAACCTTTATTTTCTAATTCAGATATATAATTCATATCATACATACTCAAAGTTTCATTTTTATCTAAACTAACATATTGAGACAACACATCAATATCAATATCTTCATCTAAAACCTCTAAATCTTCCAAATATTGTTTAGCCTGCCTAATTGAAAAATCAGGACAACGATCATAAAAATATCCCAAATAATGTTCTTTTGGTAATCCTAAAATTTCAAGAAATAATTCTTTATCAGGTCTATCAACTTCCACAATCTTACTTCTATTAAGCAACGCATCATCTATCTCTCTTTTATCATTTGAAGTAATAAAAGTATAAATTGGATATTCACCTTTAATATATGTATCAGTTCCTGTTGTTAATCTACCATTTTCCAAAAAATCTAACAAAAAAGAATCAACATCCGGTCTTGTTTTATCCAATTCATCAATAACCAAAACAACTGTTTTTTCTTTCGATTTTTCTAAAGCTTGAAGTAATATTCCAGGTTTAATTGCTTTATCAGGATTTTGTTTCATTACACTTTCAATATCAACATCATACTGGAAATTTTCTGTACCCATTCTAGGAAAACATTGAACAAACTTTTCATCAGCATTAATCATTTTAGAAAACGTTTCTGCTAAAAACGTTTTACCTGCTCCAGATTTTCCTTTTAACAATAATGTAGGGATATTTTTATTATTCCTCTTACCAGCTTCTTCAAATAAATAAACTAACTTTGATAAGTTTTCATTTGAAAAGTATCCAAGTTCTTTTAATTTATTTTGAGTATTTTGAATTTTTTCGTTCATATCATTCCTCCATAATTTAATCACTAACATCAAAATCAAGCACAACATCAATCTTATAATCAGGATATTTATTTTTTACCTTATCACAAATAATTTTATAAAGTTCTTCTTTATCTTCTACTTTATAATCAATAATAATATCAAATCTAATACTCTTTTCCTTTTCATTAATATAAAAACCATGCATTTGTATAATACCATCATAAGAAAAAACAATATCACTAATATCTTTTCTAATCTCAATTATTTCACTATTCTTTGTATTTATTGAATAAACTCCAACAGTATGAATAATAATTCCAAACTTATTCATAATTCGATCAGTTATCTCTCTTGAAATATAATCAACTTCATCAACATTCATAGTATCAGGTAATTCAACGTGAACACTTCCATAGTATCTATCAGGCCCATAATTATTAAGCAACAAATCAAATACACCATTAACTTTATCAATTAGCATAATCTCATTTTTTATATCATTTGCTAAGCTAGATTCAATTCTTGAACCAAGTATATCATTTATTGAATCTTTAATCATTTCAATACCAGTTTTCAAAATAATTATTGAAACTAAAATACCGACATAGGCTTCAAAATTAATATGAAAAATTATATAAATAACCCCCGAAATTAATACTGAAATTGACACAATACCATCATTTAATGCATCTGCTCCACTAGCAACTAAAGTATCTGAATTAACTTCTCTTCCTTTTTTCTTTACATATATTCCAAGCAAAAACTTTATAACAATACCCATAATAATTATAATAAATGTAAAATGATTATAATTAACATCTTCAGGCTTTATTATTTTTTTTAAAGATTCTATAAAAGCAGTAATACCTGCATATATTATAATTGCCGAAATAACAAAAAAAGCCATATATTCAATTCTTCCATGTCCATACGGATGATTTTTATCAGGCTCTTTAGCAGCAAACTTAGTACCAGCAATTGCAATAATACTAGATATTACATCACTTAAATTATTTATAGCATCAGAAACAATCGCAATAGAATTAGCAAATATTCCAACTAATGCCTTAAATCCAACTAAAACTATATTTAAAATAATACTTATTATACTAGTTCGTACAATAATTTTCTCTCTATTGCTATTCATTCCTCTCCTTACTCATATGAAATTCCATAATCATCTTTAATCTTTTCTTTCAATCCTTCTTTTAACAAATCCTCACTCCTAATAATCTGACGATTACCAACACGATAAGTCGATGCTTCCACTGCACTTCTTATTAAATCAATAGTTCTAGATTCTTTATTTTCTGGGAATAATTCCTCATATTTTTCAATTTTAGATATATGTTTTTTTAAAATAATATTCACAATATTTTTAAGTTCACCAGACATATCCCTCGACTCATTGATTTCATTTTGTATAGCTGAGCATAATCTTTTTTCCATCCTATCACTTATATTTAATTTATCCTTCATATCTGAATTTAAAAGTTTCATACAAGTACTTAAATTTTCATCATTATCAGTCAACTCTCTAGATTGTAAAAAATCCTCCATAACCAAATTAAATAATATATTGGTTGTATCATAAGTTCCAACAAAAGCATTTAATTTCTTAGCATCTAATTTAGGTTCAATTCTAATATTTCTAAAATCACCTTTCATAATATGATATTTTATTTCTTCACAATTAGTTATTCTATAACCATTAACTGCTAAATTAATAATCGCTACTTCAACATCATCATTTAATTTTCGTAAATTAACAGGTATCCTTTCATTTGAATATAGTCCATCAATCTCTCTCAATAAATTTAAATCATCAACACCTTTTGCAATAACACAAGATTGAATATCTTCTTTTACTCTCATCAAACCATTCTTAACAATAAATGGTGAATTAGAAAATGGAATATGATTTAATACATCAATAGAATCATAAATATCCTCATTAAACACTGATGCTTTACTTTGACCATAAATTTTAAAAATCTTTTGAAACCACTCCTTAGGCATTTCTAAAGAAGCCATAACTTTAAGCATATCTTCACTTAAATTTAATTTTCTCCAATCTCGTCCTCTTCTACCTATATGATTAAAATCAGAGCCTAAGCCAATTTTTTCATTTATCATTGATAAAAGTATATCAGAATTATGACTATATTCAAATCCATACTCATTATTAATTATCTTATACTTCAAAGTAAAATTAACAATACTTTGAAAATCATTAACATTATTATCTTTAAGAATAGTTTCAAATAACTCTATCGGTATTGTACCAATCAATGGCATTATTTGATTAAATTTAGATAATTCTCCATTATTTATTCTATACCAATTAGCTGTCAATCGTTTCATAAAACCTGTATATTCAAATAAAGAATTTTTATTAGCAACTTCAGTTCCCCAATAACTAAGCAAATTTTTAATATCATTTCTACTCAATTTTAATAAAGCTTCTTGCATCGTTTTAGTATTAGTAAGTCCCACAATTCTATATAAATCTTTTTCTAGCTTCATATCTATCTTTTTAGAATAAACATTATCCATTAAATCATTTTCAATATTATATGAACCACTTCTTTTTTCACTATCATATTTTCGTAAATCATCAAGTGTTAATAAATTTATCAAAACTCGAGACAAATCTTTGAATCCTTTTCCTATATATTTATCAGTATTCATTACACCTTCTTCATTACGTCTTATCTTATTAATACTATTTTTAAAAATATCTAAAATAGTACGATCATATAAATCGATCAATTCCTTCAAAAATATTTTTTTCGATCCAAAAAAATATTCTTTAAATAAATCCATTTCAGAGCCATCAACTCTAGACAAATACATCATACTTCTACTAAATATACCTTCTTTAAAATATGATCTATGTCTATTATAGTAACCATCATTCTTAAATTCATGATTTTCTTTTTTAGAAATAGTCTTTATTATACCACCTCTCTGATAATAATCATTTATACACATTTCTGCAAATATATTAACAAAACTCTCCTCAATTACCGTATTTATTTTAAGACCTTTTGAAATTTTATTTGAAATTGCATGAGCACATTCATGTATAATTGTATGCATAAGATCAACTGTTCCCATTGATCTTTTTACAAAATTATTTACAAGATATATTTCATTATAAGAATTAGCATAACATCCATTAATTCTGTCTTGGTCTTCTGGACTATATGATATATAAATAGGAATATTTTTAAGTAAATTTTCCACCAAATCTGCTTCTTCTTCTCCAAAATTATTTCTAACAAATTGATAAATTATATATTTAGATTCTTCAATATTATCTTTTATAACTTGTGAAGTAATGTCACCTCTATAAGCCTCTCTTTTTATCCTTTTTAAATCACTTTTCTTCCTTTTAATTTTACTTGCCATTCAATTCCCCTTAATCCAAGAAAACATCTGGATTCATTTCACTAGTAGTCTTCCAATCAATTCCATATTTATTTTTTAAAATTTCTTTCTTTTTACTATCAAATATATGAATATATCCCAATGTTTTTTCAACACCTTGTTCCTCTAGCAATTCTTCAACTTCTTTATTTACTTTTTTAAATAATTCAATATATTTTTCATTATATTCTATCTCATCATGTCTTAATCTCATTTAACCCTCCCAAAACTATTTTTTAAAAAAATTTAATATTCTATTCTTTAATTCAGAGAAAAAACCTTCTCTCCTAATGTCAGGCACTCCTTTATCTTGAAAATTAAGCTCTTTTTTACTGTTTCTCTCCTTAAAAACTCTTTCAATATCATATTTTTCTTTCAATTCATCATGAATTTTTCTTTCATTTTCTAAATAAATATTTATTAATCTCTTTTTTTCTTCTTCGTCATCACACCAATATTTTAAATTAAGCATAGCAATTATAGCTAAAGTCTCATCCATCAAATTTTGATTTTTAATTGGTTGATTAATATCAATCATTTTATTATAATTTTTGTTCTTTTCTTTTTTAAAATATTCCCTTATATCATCAGGAACTTTATTTTTATGATATAAATCCAAACATTCTATAAAATTATCAACTTCTGCATAAGCATTTCTTGTATTAATTGAAATTGCCATAAAATTCTCCTCTATTCAATAACATCACTATATTCATTCTTACCAACCATAACTTTTATAGCATATTCACATTTAGGAACAATTTTAATATTTCTATTTCGTGCTTCAGCAACAACTCTATCTAGTAATTTTTTAGCAATTCCGCTTCCTCTATAATTAGAATTAACTTCTGTATGAACAATAATCCATTTACCATTTAAAACATTAAATTCACATACTCCTATTTCACTATCCCCCACAAAAGCTACACTTTTATTACCTTTAAACTCTATATTAACTTCGTCCATATTTCCCCTTTCTATATAAGAATTTTAGCATAAGTTAAATAATATTACTATAAAATTAATTTTAAAATTTATATAATAATTCATTTAACAAAATAAAAAATGCTTCAATTTAATATCAAAGCATTTCTATATAACAACTATTTTACATTTACCATGAACTGCCTCCGCCTCCACCAGAGCCACCTCCAGAAGAACCACCAAAAAAGCCTCCATACGAAGAATCATCACTATAATTATATGCTCCATAATGCATTTTAAACAATTCTCCTACAAATAAATTAAGCTTAAATTCCTCATTACCTTCATACCATGCAGGTGACCCCAATGCATTTAATAAATCTTTAATATATTTATTATTATACCTTTCTAATAGATTTAATGAAACTATATATGGAATCATCTTATACAAATAATTTGGATCATTTTTAATTAATTCATTTAATTTATCTCTTCTAGGATTTCTCAAAAATTTATAAAAACTGTCTATTCTTTCTAATATCATTATATTTTCTTTTATAACTTTATTCTTTTTTATAAATAACACTGTTAAAATAAAAAAGCAAACACTTTCAAAAATAAATTCAATTAAGTACGAATCCTCTAATCTAATTATTCCATTAAATAAAAAATCTAATGGTACTATAATCAACGACATTATAAAAATCCAATATGTTTTAGTTTTTATAAAAGGATACATTCTCTTTTCTACCCATCGAAATACTAACATAATTATCGCTTTGATAATTATATCACTAGGTGACGACCAAAACATAAACGTCATAACTATCATAGACATTATAAATATTAAATTTTTTATGCGCACAGATTTTTTATCAATTCTTTTTTTATTAAATGATTCTATATCAATTCCATCATAAACCTTTTGTGTTATATCATTAATTATATATTTATACTCTTCTTTTTCTATTACATCTTTATTTTTAAATAATTCTTCAAAAATAATTTTTTCATATTTATCATTGCCATCATAATCTTTTATTTTTATTATTTTAAAATTTTTCCAATTACTTGAATCATATCTAATTTCTTCAAATCTTAAATATCCTTTATTTAATAGGCTAACCAATAACATTACAGCATCATCTTTAATTCCATAATACAAAAGTGTTAATACTAAACTATTCATATTATTCGGTGGATAATATTCTCTCTTACAAACAATCCATTTCTTTTTTTCATCACTCATCCATATAATAATAGCCACTATAACTAATATCAATGATATAAACATTTTTATTAATATCGCATTTGTAAAAGGTATCCACTTCCTATAAAAATATCCTTTCGGTAAAATCATCCTAATGCTCAGCCCTTCATTAGGTTGCAATTTTTTATTATAACTAGCTATAATCGTTTTTTCTCTAATAATATAATTCAAATGTAGATTTCTAAATTATTCTTATAAACATTAAAAAATTTAACTTTATTTTCATCAAACATTTTTGGCATCTTAATTTTAAATTCAACATTATTAATAGTTGTATTCCAACCTTCTCCAATTATATAAAAATAAAATTCATCAATATCTTTTAAAGGATCTTTTCCTATATCATATTTATACTTAATAATATAAGTCTTTTCCTTAGAAGCAACAACATCATTCTTTCCGATTTTTATATTATAATATTTTCTATCTTTAGTATACTTAAAGTCATCATTTACTTCTAAATTAGTCAAATATGCAATATTTTTTGAATATTCACCATTTTCTCTCTTTAAAAAATTAGCTCTAGGTATATTCCTAATAATTCCTCTTTTACCTTTCTCTGTAAACCTAACATCAATTGTTTCAGTTACATCAAATGTATTATCTTCATTAACAATAATATCCATTTTATAATTTTCAATAATATATCCTGCATCAGAATTAATTCCAAAAATTTTATTAGAAAACATTATAATAAAAAATATAAATAAAATACTTAATAAACTTATTTTATGTTTCATTACATCCCCCTTTTTATAACTATATCATAATACATTTACAAAAATATAATATTTATATTTCAAAATTTAAATAGCATTATTCAAAAAAATGAACCTAAATTATCAAACTTAAGTTTAATAATTTAGATTCAATTCAAACTATATTATTTTAAGATATATCATTTTATTAACTATTTTTCACATTTCCTCCATTTGGCATTTGAGGTGGTGTTCCTCCATTTTGATTCATTGGACCTGACTGACTACCATTGTTTGATGATCCTCCGTTTTGTCCCATTGGTCCTGATTGACAACCATTATTTGATTGTCCACCTTTTTGACCCATAGTTCCAGTTAGACTAGCAATATTTGATTTACCACAGATTTT
>JABCPQ020000004.1 GCA_013333035.2 Clostridiales bacterium
TATTTACATTAATATTAAAATCAAAAGTAAACAATTTCGAAAAAACTTTAGTCATATTATCAACAACATCATTTGGAGTATATTTAATTCATAAACTAATAATCAATTTATTAAAACAATGCAATTTTATAAATGAATTACATTTAAGATTACCAATGAAAACATTCTTATATTGCATAATAACATTTATCATTAGTTATATAATAATTATTCTACTATCTAAAATTAAATACTTAAGAAGATATTTATTATTTATAAAATAGAAATTAATATACGAGGAAAATATGAATAAAGAACAAATATTATCAGAATTACCATTTTGGGGATTCTTAAACGAAATTGAACAAGATGAACTAATCAAACACTCAGACATTAAAGAATACAAAAAAGGAAGTTTGATTTACAATAATTTAAATGAATGTTTAGGAATGATAAAAGTGATTTCAGGCAGAATTCGCGTATATATCATGTCAAATGAGGGGCGTGAAATCAATTTATTTGAAATAAGAGAAAGCGAATGTTGTGTTATATCAGCAGCATGCATTATAAACAAAACTAATTTTAAAACAGACATTAGTGCAGAAGAGGATACGACAATACTGTTAATAAGAAATCAAAAATTAAAATCAATAATTGATAAAAATATTGAAGCTAAAAGTCATATATATGAATTATTAAATAATCAAATGGCACAAATACTTACATTAATGCAAAACATGCTATTTAATGATTTAAATACACGACTTTCTGACTTTTTAGTAGAAATATATGAAAAAAATAATTGTAAAGATGGAATATTTATTACACAAGAAGAAATAGCAAAAAACATAGGAGCATCAAGAGAAGGCGTATCAAGAATGCTAAAAAAGCTAGAAAAAGAAAATCTAATAATGATTTCAAGAAAGAAAATAATAATAAAGGACATAAATAAATTAAAAAAATCAAAAAAATGTGACTAAGTCACAGAAAAAACAAAACTTATTTGATATAATCCTAATTGTAAAAACAATATGATATTTCTAAATTAAAATTAGAAATTCATTAAATATAAATAAATTTTTACAAAGGAGGTTTAATATGAAATATATTTGTAATGTATGCGGATATATATATGACGATGAAAAAGAAGAGGTAAAGTTTGAAGATTTACCAGAAGATTGGACATGCCCAGTATGTGGAGTTCCAAAATCAGAATTCACAAAAATGTAAAATACATAAATTAAGGATGGATAAGAAATTGTCTATCCTTAATTTACAATAAAAGGAGTCATAAATGAAGAAAAATATAATAATAGCAATCATAATAATAGCAGTACTAATTTGCACCGGATTTTTCATCTACAAAGTTAATAACAAAAATAAAGCTACAAAATCAACAAATAGTATAACTACAAGCACAGCTAAAACTAATGAAATAAGGCATGTATCAATGGATGACATTGTAAAAATCATGGATGAAAACAAAGACTATGTAATCGTAGATGTAAGAACACCTGACGAATACAAAGAAGGACATATACCAAATGCTATAAACATTCCAAACGAAACAATAAATGAAACAGTTTACAACAAATTAAAAGACAAAAATCAATTAATTTTGATATACTGTAGAAGTGGAAGCAGAAGCAGACAAGCAGCATACAAAATGCAAAAATTAGGATACACAAATTTAGTAGATTTTGGTGGAATAATTAACTGGAAAGGCAAAATAGAGAAATAATAATCAACAAGATGTATTACAAATAAAGTAATGCATCTTTTATTTTTTATTAAAATATTATATAAATAATAGTATATGGAGGAAATCTATGAAAAATAATTATATGAAAAACATAAATAAAGACTTAAAAGAATATTTCAATATCCTAGAGCCAGAGTTTCCAACATGGCTAAATGACTATATAAATACTAAAGAAATGTTAAAGCAACAATACATAAGCATAACATGTGGCACAATATATTCAGATTTGTTTGAAAGTGAATTCTTTTTTTCAAGCTTGGATCACGCTATAGCAGTCGCATTAATAATTTGGCATTTCACAAAAGATAAAAAGCAAACTCTATCAGGCTTGTTCCACGATATAGCAACACCTGTATTTAAGCACTGTGTAGACTTTATGAATAAAGATTATATAACACAAGAATCAACTGAAGATTTAACAACACAAATAATAGAAAATTCTAAAGAAATAATGGATTTATTACAAAGAGATAAAATCCAATTAAAAGAAGTCGATAATTATCATTTATACCCAATAGCAGATAATGATACACCACAGTTATCATCGGATAGATTAGAATATTCTTTATCAAACGCACTATTCACATATAAGTTGTCAGATATAGAGACAATAAGAGAAATATATAATGACATAAAAATTGTAAAAAATGAGCAGAACATTGATGAAATGGCATTTAAAACTAAGAAAATTGCAAGAGAATTTGTAAAAATCACAAGCCGACTATCAGTAATATATAGAGAAGATAGAACAAGATATTCAATGCAACTCCTAGCCGATATAATGAAAAATCTAAATTAAGAAAATTTAGTTACATTAGAAGATTTATACAAATTAAAAGACAAAGACATAATTGAAATTATAAGAAAATCAAAATATCAAAATATTTATGAAATATGGGAAAAAGCTAAGAAAGTAAAAGTTTCACAAAGCAAGCCAAAAGACATTTATTCTGTACATCTTAGTGCAAAAGTAAGATACATAGACCCACTAGTAAACAATGAAAGAATTTCAAAAATATGCAAGATTGCTCAAAAGCACATAGAAAAAAATTTATCATATAATATGGATAATTATGTTTTTTTAGATGGAATTAACGAAATAGATTTGTTGTAATATAAGATATTTATAATTGCGTTATATAATCCATTAATATATAATTATCTAAACAAATGTTAGGAGGAAATATGTTTACCAGACAAGAAACAATTAATGTAATTGAAAATCAGATAAAAAAGCAAAATAATGCCAATGTTGAAAAATATCAAGAAATATTAAAGAAAATAAATTCAATGTCTGATGAAGAATTTGAACATATCGCAAAACAAAGAATTGGAGAAAATGCTACAATAGAAATGTTATCAACTTGGTTAAAAGCAAAAATGGAAGAACATCCTAAAGATGAATTTATAAAATTAAATAATATGGTATCATATCATATTATTCATGAAACAATTGCATTGCATGTTGTTCCAAAACAAATAAACTCTAAGCAAGCAAGAGAAGGTGGAGTATATTTAGCAGATGCTTTAGAAAAGATAAAATCAAAAATAAAAGAAGGGGAATTCAGTGACATTGCTACAATTTTCGCAGTATCAGATTTATTAAAACTAAAGTTATTACAAAAAAATTTTAAAGATCTAGGATTCCAAGTAGAAAAAGGTAATAAAAATTTTGAAAAAATGTTTAAAAATCCATATCAAGCGACACTTTCAAGGAAATTTTTACTAAGTGATGAATGGGGAGAATTAAAAGAGAAATTTGTAGAAGGCAAACCAACAATAGAAGAAATAGAAAGCAAAGACCAACTAGACAAATAAAATGGAGAAATAAATGAAATCAAAAGATAATAAAATTATAAAGGAATATTACACTGCAATACCACGTTTTTATACAAAGGACAACGAAATAATATGTGTTTGCACATTAACTGAAAATGTACTAACATCTTTGCCAAAGTCACTTGATTATGAAACAGAAGATGGCAGACAAATTGAAGATTATAGACTAACATTAGTAAGCATAACAGAAAATAAAGTCATAGCAGAACTAGAATACAATAAAGCAATAACAAAGTTAATGGAATTAGCAGAAGCAACATCAAAAAATAATATTCTAGTAGAACTAAATTATAAAGAAATGAAAGAATTAATAGAAGCTTTAAGCTAAAATAAAAATAAAAATAAAAATATAAATATAAAGGAGTAAATATGCCACATTTTAAGAAATTAGTAGGTGATAGAATTTATTTATCACCAAAGACAACTGATGAAGAGGATATCGTAAAATATACAGAATGGATGAATGATTTTCAAGTAACTGATTATACTGGAGCTACTGCAAAATTGATAACATTGGATAGTGAACGTGAATGGATGAACAATATAGTCAAGAATACAGAAGATTATAATTTCGATATAGTAGATTTAAATAATGATAAATTAATTGGAACCATTAGTTTGGTGAAAATTAAATCAATAGAAAGAAGTGCAGAATTAGGAATATTTATTGGAGAAGAGTCATATAGAAGCAATGGTTTTGGAACAGAAGCAATTAAACTATTATTGGAATATGGCTTCAAATATCTAAACTTACATAGTATAAAATTAGATTTATTATCAGTAAACGAAAGAGCACATAAATGCTATTTGAAATGTGGGTTTAAAGACACAGGAGCAGATCGAGAAGCTATGTTTTTAAATGGAAAATATTATGACAGACTCCACATGGACATATTAGAAACTGAATTTAGTGGTGAATATATTAGAAATAAAAATGTAAAATAGGATTATATGGAGATAATAAACAGTAATTAATTATGAAAAAGAGTAAAGCTATAAGCAGCTTTGCTCTTTTTTATACAAGAGAGCTGGTCAATAAATTATTCAAACTCATATAAAATCAAATAAACAGTTGAAAAGCAGTATACATAATTGTATAAATATGCTATAATAAATACATGCTAAATGAGAAAATACAATAAATACACAAAAGACAAATTCAAATTAAGAAAATCTAATATATGGAGAATAAAATGGAAGAAATATTAACATTAGATCAAATAGTAACAGAATTTGTTGAAGAAAAAGAAGTACAACCATTTATTGAATTTTTAGAAAATAAAATAATACCACTATGTGAAAAGATAGCATCGCAAAATTCACAAAGAGTAGAGAAGCATGAATGGTCTAGAAAAGTTCCGATAAATGAATCAATAGAAAATGTATATCAATTTTTAAAACAGGAAATAAATCCTTATTTTGCAAATCAATTTATGAATATAATAAGGCAAGAGAAATATGGAAATGTTAAAGTAAAAATTTTACCAAGATCAGAATATAAGGATAAAAATTATTATTTTAATGAAGTAGATGAAAAAGGAAAAGTCTATATATTTTTTAATGAAACACCATCTGATATGTTTTCAATTATTAATGAAATGATACATAAAATGAATGAAACATATGAGATAATCGATAATGAAAAATATCAAACTAAATTAGCACAATATTTTGCTGAATCACCATCAATGATGGCAGAAAAATTATTAGGAAAGTGGTTAGTAAAGAATAAAAAAATAACTCATAATGATTTAAAAATGGTTGAAAATGAAAGATTGAAAGATAGTAAGTTTTGTGTAAACGAAATATTGATAGAATATGAATTAATTAAGATGAAACAAGCAGGAGAAGAATTAACTCCTGAAAATGTTTTAAAGAGATTAACAGATAGAGCTAATAATTCACCAGAAGACATTGCCAAAATATTTAAGCAAGAAATAAAAGAACCAACTATAATTAATGGAATATTACTAAATCAAACAATGGGTTTTATAGAAGGTCAACAATATATAATGGGACAGCATTTATCGGATAATTTAAAAAATCGTGAAAATCCCAATTTGAATTTTCAGTGGCTACACGTAGTAAACGCAGATAAAGACTTAAAAATAGAAGATATAATCGAAACAATAGATGATTTTATGACAGACCCAAAGAAATTAAATAATCAAGAAAGAATTATTAACACAGTCATAAGAGACCATATAGTAAATGAAAATGAAGTATTTGGTATAGTGAGATTAGAGCAGATAAAAGAAATGTGCGAAGAGAATTTAAAACAGCCATACCCTAAAATTGAAACAGAAGAATGGTCTAGAGAAATTGATATAAATGAATCTATAGAATACAATTACAAATTTTTAAAAACAATAAGTCCAATGCTTGCAGAACAATTTATGAATTTATTAAATCAACAGGATGGTAATGGACCAACAGTAAATATAAAACCTTTTATGGATAAAGAAAAAGATATACAAGGTTGTTGTGAAGGAAAAGTATTTGTATATTATAATAACACTCCAGAAGATATATTTATACTATTGCATGAAATGATACATGCAATGAATTATTCTTCAACAACAATAGGTAAAGCTTATGGACAATTATATATATCAGAGGTACCAACGCATATTATAGAAAATTTATTAGGAAAATGGTTAGTAAAAAACAAACTGATAACACAAAATGATTATAATAAATTCAAAAAACGTAGATTAGAACATAGTAAAAAAGTATCTTGCAAATTATTAATTGAGAAAGAACTTATCGATATGAAATTTAAAAAAGGTTTATATATAACAAAAGCAAGAGTAGATGAAATTATTAAAAATAAGTGTTATATAAATAATCCAAAAGATTTTGGAAGAGAAGAATTAGAGGAATGTTATGGTGGATTAAATAGCATTTTAAGGTCTAAAAATTTAAATTTTTTTGAATATCAAAGATACGTAATCGGCCAATATATCGCAGACAAAGTAGAAAATTCAGAAAATCCAGAAAAAGCATTCCTAAGATTCCACAATTTAGCAGGTAATGTAAATTTATCACCGGATAGAATTTTAAGAATAATTAGAAAAGACTATCAGCAAGAAGATATTGATAGATCATAAAAAAGGAAAATTGCTATGATAATCGCTAATAAGCAAATTAAGATATATTACAATGATAATGACAATTCAAATACACTCCCAGTAATTATATTAAATAATTTTGAAGAACAAATAAATGAAATAATTACAGAATGTAGACACATAAACTCAAAAGAATTTATATTAGTAGAAATTACAAATATAAATTGGAATAAAGAGATGTCACCTTGGAAAATTACTAGTTTATTTAAGAATGAAGAACCATATTTAGGGAATGCAGATGAATATTTAAAAGTATTAGAAACTGAAATAATTCCAGAGATAGAAAAGAAAATAGAGAAAAACAATAAAAAAGTAAAATATTATGCAATAGCTGGATATTCATTATCAGGATTATTTGGACTATATTCTGGATATAAAACAGATAAATTTAAAAAAATTATTACAGCATCAGGATCAATGTGGTATCCGAATTTAGAAAACTACATAAAAGAGAATAAAATAAGCTCAAAAGTAGAATCAATATATTTTTCATTAGGTGATAAAGAAAAAATAAGTAAAAATCCAATATTAAAATCAGTAGAAGAAAAAACAAAACTAATACAAGAATATTTATCAAATAAAGTAAAAACAATATATGAAGAGAATGAAGGAAATCATTTCAACGAAACAGCAAAACGAATAGCTAAAGGAATTAAATGGAGTTTAGAAAATTAAGGGAACATAATATTAAAACACATATATGAAATTATAAATGTAGACAAAAGAGTAGCTAAAAACTACTCTTTTTATAGTTCCAGAAAAGCCATATTAATTGAATCTTGTAAACGAATGTAATATAATGAGTCCAATAAAAGTTCAAAGGAGAAATTATGAAATTTAAAGCATTTGAAAAATTTAAAAAAATTGTAAACGAATATGATCCAAAATCAGAAAAAAACATTTTAAAAGAAATTGATGTAGATGAAAAAAACTTTCAAAAATGGATAGATGTACTATTAGGAAAAAATAATCAAGTGTCAGAACTTGATATGGGAAAATTACCATATATCATAGACGAAATGTATCAATCAAACGAGCAAATAATATTTGTATTAGGATGTATGATATTAGAAGCAACATTTGAACAAATAGAATTTCTAACAAACCTTGAAAATTATCCAATGTTCAAAGAAAAATATTTAACATTCAAACATACACTATTAACAATATATGATGGATGTGATAATGGAATATTCTTTTGTATGGCACAAATATTATTAAAGAATGATCCAAAATTAGAACTATTAACAGATGAAGAAAAAGAATTTTTTATATCAAGTACAAAACAAAAATTAAGAGGAATAATAACATATTTAAATGAAAATCAAGGATCAGTACATCCAGAAATATATGACAATATCGAGATATTAGCAGATGTATGCTGTGAAATTGAAGATGAAGAAATAAAAGAGCTAATAAAAGAAATTGCAAAACAGCCATTATCAAACATTGCAGCAGTATTTGTAATCAAATACCAATTGCAAAAAAATCTCCCAGTGAGCGAAAAAATGGTAAAAGACATTTTAACAGATAAAGAATATGTTAAAGAACTTGTGAACGCATGTGAAAGTATAGATAAATTTGAAGAATTACCATTACATGAAGAAATATCGCAAGAACAAATAGCATATTCAAACATGGTAGGATGGTTAAAATATCCAACAGAATTAGGAAAGATTCCAGAAGAAATTAGCTTATTAGAAAGTTTTGAAATAGATGGTGAAGTATGCTATTCATACAAATTTAGAGCATCAGAATTTTGGAATCAAGAAGAAATGATTGGAGTTGCAGGAGGCTATCCAAAAAATGAAATAACTGCAAGAGATTGTGGCTGGACATTTAGTAAATTTGAAACATTGGACAAAGAATATCAAAAACAAGGCCGCGAATTAGTAAAATTCATTCAAGACTATTGGAAAAAAACAGCAGAAGAATAATACTTTAATTAATAAGAGGAAAAGATATGAAAGTTATAACATTTCAATCAAAAGAAGCGCTTAAATATTTAGAAAAAAACGGATATTTAATATGTGAAGATAAATATATTGATAAAGATAAAATGTCTCAAACTTATAATTGGGTAATTCAAAACATGAATGAAAGAGTGAAAAACAAAAGCAATACAACTTATCCAATATGGTGTTGGGTTAAATGCAATAGATCAATTTGCCCACCAAAGCATAAAGGAAAACCAGTAGAAGGATTTGATGTAAAAATAACATTTAATGTAAAAGATGAAGAAGTTTTCATTACAGACTTTAGACGTTATTCATTTTTACTAAGTAATACATATATTCCAGAAACTAAAACAGAAAAAGAAGAATTTGAAAAAGAATTAAAGAGTAAAAATATTACACAAGAAGAATTAAAGGTATATATCAGAAGAGATAAATATAAAACACACAGAACTGACAATCAATTTTTAGAAATATGCAAAAAAATAGAAACGACATTTCAAAGATGTATAACAACTGAAAGTAATGTTTTACAAGGATGCGTTTGGGAAATAAGAAAAGAACAAATTGAAAAGATAGAAATATTACCTAAAAACGGATACATATATGGTTCATTAAATTATAAAAGAAAAGATGGAAGCAGAAGAGATTGGATTAAAGAATACTATAAAAAGTTAGAGGAATGATGAATAAGATATTGGATAAATTAAAAAAAACATAGGAGTATCATGAAAATAGAATATATTAATTTAAAAGAAATCAAATATGAAATACCTACCAAAGTATTTTTGCCAAATAGCAAAATTGAAAAAGTTATAATTGCATGCCATGGATTTGGTGGAGATAAAGAAAGTTCGACTATCACAGATTTAGCAGAAGAAATGATTTTGAAAAATATAGCCGTTATAACATTTGATTTTCCAGCACATGGAGAAAGTAAACTTGATGGAAAAGAATTAACAATAGAAAATTGCATAGATAATATAAATACTGTATATAGATATTCTAAGAAATTTAATGCTCCAATAAGTTTATTTGCAACAAGTTTTGGTGCATACGTTAATTTAATAAACATTGCAAGAAATAATAATGAATTTCAAAAAATAGTATTACGTTCACCAGCTATAGAAATGGCAAAGATTTTAAAAGAAGTATTATTAAAAGAAAGTTTTTCAAAATATAAAGAAAATGGACACACAATTCTAGGATTTGAAAGAAAAATGAAAATACCATATTCATTTTATGAAGAACTATTAAATAATAACATCAATAAAATATATGATGATATAGAGATTCCCAAAATACACATTATACAAGGAAACAAAGACGAAATAGCAATGATTGAAGATACAATTAAATTTGTAGAAAATCATAAAAATCAAATTGAACTAAATATAATTGACAAGGGTGACCATAGAATGAAGTCGCCAGAATTAAGACAGAAAGTGATGAGTTATGCCAATGGAATTTATAAATAAATTAATAGACAAAATAGTTTCATACCATTTAACAGAACCAATAGTGTATAAACACGAAAGTGAATTACAATTGAAATATGATGCATTAATGAAACTAAAGAGTAAAATCAACGAAAATAAAGAATTAGAGCAAGAATTGTTAATGGTTAAAAAAGGATTAATTGGTGAAAATGAGATAGAATATCAATTAAAGAAAAGTGATATAGGAATGTATATTTTAAGAGATGTTAAAGTAAAATATAAAGACCTAACAGCTCAAATAGACTATATTGTAATAACGCCAATATACACATATTTTATTGAATGTAAAAATTTAATGGGCAATATTACAATAGATTCTAAAGGTAATTTTATTAGAGAATGGATAAATTCAAATAAACAAAAACAAAGAATAGGCATGCCATCACCATTGAATCAAGTGGAAAATCAACGAAATGTAATGAAAAAAATAAAATTAGAACAAGCTTCAAGTCTAGATAAACTCATGATTCAAAATTATTTTGAAAATTATAATAAAGTATTAGTTGTTGTAGCAAATCAATATACAATATTAAATATGACAAAAGCACCAAAATCAATCCAATCAAAGGTTGTTCGAGCAGATAGACTTAATGAAAGAATAAAATACGATTTGAAAAATGCTCCAAAAGATGAAACTAAAGATAGTAAAAGTAAAATGGAAGAAAGAGCAAAGAGGATCGTAGAAAAATTATGCATTAATGAAAACAAAGACTATTATTTAGAATATAAAGAAAGATTTACTCAAACAAAAAACACATTGAAAAGTGAACTTGAAAGATTCAGAGAACAAAGAGCAAAAGAAAAGGGCATAACAACAAACTATGTATTTACAGATACCGAATTAGAAGAATTACTAAAATACAAGCCTACAACAATTGAAACACTAATTAAATTAAAAATATTAACACCAATAAAAATTAAATGCCATGGACAAGAAATAATAGATGAAATCATAAAATATACAAAAAATACTTAATAAAAGGAAACAAAATGAATTCAAATACCAAATTAGAAATAGCAGTAGAAATAATAGCAAACAAAATTGCAAAAGTTGCCAGAGAAAATGATGAAAAAATAGACCAATATCTAAAAGAACGAGAAGAAATGTATAATGGAAATGACAAAATAATAAATAAAATCATAGAAGAATATGGAAATTAGAGGAGAAATAACTTGGCAAACGATAATAATCTTGAAGAACTAATTGAAGAGTATAAACTGACAGAAGAAGAACATAGCAATATCAGTCAAAATATAAGTGAAATATTTTTTAAAGGAAAAACAAAGCCAAAGATACCAACAGCAATATTCACAATAGGACCTCCAGGATCAGGAAAGACTGGATTAAATGGATTAGCACAAAAAGAGTTAAATGGAAATTTAGTAATAGTAAATAATGATGAATTAAGACTATTTCATCCAAAAGCAGAAGAAATCGCTAAAAAACATCCAAAAGAATACATAAAAATAACTAATGAAGAAAGTAAATATTGGACTGATGAACTTGTCGATAAAATAATAGAAGAAGGATATAATATTCTATATGAAGGAACTGGAAGAAAAATAGAAATTTTTAAAAGAATGATTGAGAAAATGCTTCAGCATGGATATAGAATTATTATAAAAGCAATGGCAGTAAACGAATTGAATTGTCTGATGTCCATAGTAGAAAGATATGCAGGACAAGTACAACATAAAGGATGGGGAAGAATAGTATCAACTAAAACATTTTATAAATCATATGATGCAGAAATGATAGAGACAATAGATACTCTCGAAAAAGAAGGAGAGATAAGTGAAGTAGAAGTATATATAAGAAGTGATGAGCCAACAAATCCAATCAAGATTTATAGTACAAGTCAAAAACAATATAAAGACGCAAAAACAGCAATAATAGAAGGCAGAAAGCTAGATAAAATTAATGCAATTAAATATTATGAACAATACTTTAAAAGAAGTAAATTAAAAGACAAAGAAACAGAGGAAATATTAGAAAGAATGGAGGAAATTCATAAGCATCATAAAACTATTGATGATATGGAATATAGAAAGAAATTAAAATGACAATAGGAGAATTAACTAGATTAGTAGCAAAAATATCGACAGATTTTGAAAAAAATAATACAGACTTAAAAAAAGAATACTTATTAAAAAATATTTATTTATATAATCAACTAGCATGGAGTATACCAAATGTAACAGGAACTTTTGGAACAGGATATCCATATTATGCATTAAGAGGAACTCTTGAAGGAGCACTGCCTATAATAGAAGAACAAATTAGATACAATAATGAATTAGTAGAATCAGGAAAAGAATCATCAGCAAAAGAATGGCCGTGCCAAGAATGCTTAGAGAAAAATTATGAATTCATGCCAGATTTAAAAATTATATGCAAACCATGCCAAAAGATTGATAACAGCATAAAACCAAGAAAAGTAATAAACCGTTTACCAGATTTAGATATGTGGACAATTGCCGAAGATGGCAAAACAAGTGAAGTATCAGCACAATTAGCTAGAGCGCTACAAGTAAGCGACATATATCCATCAGATATAAGCCCATATAAGACTATCTTAGAGTTCACAAATATATCAAAAGATATAACAGAAGGCAGGATGCCATCAAAATTTCTACCGATTGATACACATATTGTAGAAGCCAGTCAACTAAAAGAATTGATTGAAAAAGTACCAGAAACTATAAGAAATAGCAAAAGAACAAACACAAAACCATTTCTAAATATACATCCATTATCATATAGAAAAACATGGCAATATGATGACACAGGATATAATTTTATATTTGATTTTTTATTTTCATTTAATATATTTACACAAAACAAAGAACTTTTAGATGCCATAAAAAAATCAAGAATAACTATAGCAAATGAAAACACGCCAGAAGAATTAATAAGCATAGTGCATTTAATTTCAAATCCATCAGTACAAAGGAGAATGAAAACAATAGAAATACAAGAAGCATTAAAAGAAAGATTTGCAAGCTGGCAAAGCAGAGAAAAAGTGTCACAAAAAGTTGATAAAGTTGATTATGAAGAATAAAGGAGAAAATATGAAACAAATCGATTTACATATGCATACAAATAAATCAGACGGAGCACTAACACCAAAGCAAATAATAGATGAAGCAGTAAAAGCAAATTTACAAGCAATATCAATAACAGACCATGACACAATCGATGCATACAATGATGAAACGATAAAATATGCCAAAGAGCAAGGAATTAAATTAATTGTAGGAGTTGAAATTTCAACCAAATCAGATAGATGTGGAATACACGTATTAGGATATAATTTTGATATTAATAATGAAGAATTTAAACAAAAATTAGACAAGATTCGCAACGCTAGACATGATTACTTAAAAGCAGTAGCAAAAAAATTAGAAGCACTAAATTATAAAATTAATGTCGAAGAACTGGATAAAATAAAATCAGTAACAAAAGCACATATATCCAAAGACATAATTGAAAATGAAGCAAATAAATCAGAATTATTAAAACAATTTGGGCATATTCCAAACAAAGGAGAATTCATAGAAACAATAATGAATGAAAACTGCCCAGCATATGTACAAAAAGTAACAGTAACACCAGAAGCGGCAGCAGAGATGATACGTAAGGCAGGAGGAATAGTCGTTCTAGCACATCCAGTAGCATATGCTAATGAAGACAATATGACAGTAGCAGAAGTGCAACAATTAATAAATAAAATGAAACCAGATGGAATAGAAGCATATTACATTTACACCAACAGAAATAATGAGTATATAAATGAAATAGACAAATGGCTAAAGCTAGCCAAAGATAATAATCTATTTGCAACAATTGGATCAGATTTTCATATGAAAGATGGACACCATGCAGAAATTGGTATGAGCAATGTAGGAGTGCAATTAGAAGAAGAAACAATCAAAGAAATATTATCGAAATTAAAATAACAAATTTTAAAAACATCATGGGTAATTATATGATAGCAGAAATTGAAAAGGAGGATGTCAATGTCTAGTAGAATTGAAGTAGAGGCAAAATATTTTATAAAGGAAAATAAAGAATTTTTAAAATTAATAGAAAGTAATAACTTTGAAAAAGGGAATAAAATATATGAAGAAGATATATATTTTACAGATATAGACAGTAATTATATTAAAAATAGAACATGTTTAAGAATTAGAAAAAATGACAAAAATCTAATAGAATTGACATTTAAGGGAAAGTCAATTGTAAACAAAGAAACTTATATAAAAAAAGAAAATAATATTTCAGTAAATGAAAAAGATATAGATGAACTAATTGGAATCTTAAACGATTTAGGATATTATATTTATGTTGTAGTAAAAAAAGATAGAATAACCTATACAAAAAAACAAAATAATCTAGTTTATAATATTATGATAGATAATATATCAAATGTAGGAAATTTTGTGGAATTTGAAATATTATGTGAAGATGAAACAAAATCGATAGACATTCTTAAAGAAGAATTAAATAATTTTGTGAATAAATTCAATAAAACTACAAATATGGAAATAGCAAAATTACCTTATAGAGATTTTGTTGCACTTGAATATAATAAAAAAATTCAAAACAATAATAAGAAGAAAAATTTATTATTAGATTTTGACGGTACATTAGTAAATAGTGAAAAAGAATTTTTTAAAGCTTTCAGAGACACTATTTTAGAAAAATATAATTATGAAATAACTTATAAAGAATATAAAGAAAACGAATTAGATCAAAATTCTAATTTAATCAAAATGCTTAAAGAAAAATATATTATAAATCCAGAAATAAAAGAAAAAGAAATTATGGATAATGTATATTTAAAATATGATAATTATTTTGATAATGTATTAGAAGATAAAGATACAATTTTAAATATTGAGTTATTAAAAAAATTAAAAAATAAAGGATATAATATTTGCATTATTTCAACATCAAAAAAGAAGTATATAAATAAATTAATTGAAAAATTTAACTTAGATGATTTATTTGAATATATTATTTCTAGAGAAGATGTTAAAGAACAAAAGCCAAGTAAAGAAGCATATGAAAAAGTATTAAATGAGTTAAAGATTGATTCAAAAACATGTCTAGCAGTTGAAGATTCAAATAGAGGAGTAAAAGCAGCTATTGATGCTGGAATTGATGTCGTAAAAGTTAATGGATTTTCAATGATTAAAGAAGAACATTCTGAAAAAATATTTAATATGAATAACTTTGCAGAATTAGCATTAATATTATTAAATCATTGATACTCATAATAATTAAAAGATATAAAAAAGAAATTAAAATAACAAAAGTGAACCAAGCTTATAAATCATAAGTAAGGTTCACTTTATTAAATTACATCAATTGAAAAAAAAGCAAAATTAATATATATTTATGTCATAAAATTTACAGGAGAACAATATGAAGGAAAAAGCATTAAAAATCATAAAAAGTAAATATTTTATAGGAACAATCCTTACAATAATATTATACTTGATATATTTAGCAATAGCTAAAATAGGACCATTTGGAGAAAACTCAATACTAAAATCAGATTTATATAAACAATACGCAGAATTCCTGGCATATTATAAAGATGTATTAACAGGAAAAGGTAGCTTATTCATGTCCTGGAATATGGGGATGGGCAATAATTTTTACACAACGTTTGCATATTATTTAGTAAGCCCACTCAATCTCTTGGTTGTATTTTTTAGTAAAGAAAATATAAATACATTTGTAATAATAACAACACTACTAAAATTAATATTGATTTACAATTCAATGATTGCATTTTTAGAATATAGATTCAAAAATAAAAGTAAATCAGCAATACTATTTGCACTAGCATATACATTTAGTACATATACAATACAATATTTATTCCATATAATGTGGCTTGATGCAATATATATGTTACCATTAATGTGCATTGGAGTTGAAAAATATTTAAAAGATAACAAAATTTCAACATTTATCATAATATCAGCATTAAATATGCTATTTAACTACTATTTAGGATTTATAACAATATTATTTTCAGGAATATATTTCATAGTACGCTTAATAGAACAAGAAAATACAACGTTAAAGTCAAAAATAATAAAATTAGCAGTATTTGTAATAGGATGCATAATAAGTTTTGGAATATCAATGATATTATTCTTGCCATCATTCATGCAAGTAAAAGGAACAATGAAGTTACAAAATAGATTATTAGAAATACATAAAAAAGAATTTCTAAATTACTTCAACATACTATTCAATAATCACAATCAAGAATTGGAACAACAATCAGGATTAATATTCAGTAGTACTCTAACATTAATATTACTTCCACTATATTTTACAAACAAAAATATAAGTAAAAAATCACGAATATTATCAGCATTATTAATAATATTCATGGCATTACCAGTAATATCACCAATATTAAATAAAATATGGCACGGAATGACAACACCAAATTGTTTCTACTACAGATACGCATTTTGCTTGATATTTTACTTTAATATGATTGCATACCAAGATTTTATAAATAGAGAAAAAATTAGTAAAAAAGCATTATTAATAGAAATAACACTATTTTTATTAATTTTAGTTGGAGAAATATTATTAATAAAAAAAGGAATATGGAGCAATAGAAAATTACAAATAAACTCAGTAATAATATCAGCAACAACATTAATAACAACAATAATGTTGCTATTTCTACAAAAATTCGACAAGATTCGCAATAATATATTAAAAAACATAATAAAAATCTTAATAACAGCAATATTCGTCATAGATATTGGAATATCAATGAACTCATATAATACAACTAATCCAGATAATTATTTTACACTAAAATCAGTACATAAATACGACAATGTAATAAACAGAATACTACCACCAGAAACAGATAGACAACAAGAAAGAATAATATTTAATCCAGACGACAACAGTTTTAATCTAAGTATGAAATATGACTACAGTTCAATAGATTATTTTACAAGTTCAAGAAATAGAACAACACTAAGAAACATGTATTCGCTAGGATATAATGTACAAAGAGAAACCGCATTATGGATAACATCCGATAGTGGTGATTGGTTTAACTACTCATTGGCAGGAGTAAAATATATCATAACAAGAGAAAATCTGGACAATGATAATAAAATATATGGTTATGAATATAAAGGAAAATACGGTGAATTTAATATATATGAAACACAAAACACATTACCATTTGTATATATAATAAATTCAAATCAACAACCAGAAGAAATAGATGATCCATTTTATGAGCAAACAACAAATCCTTTTGAAAAGCAAAACAATATATTAAAATCAATTCAAAATTCGGATGAAGACTATATTGAAAATATTAAAAATGAACAATCAAAAATAATAAAATCCGAAAAAAATATAGTTAAAACAGATAAAGAATATGAAATAACATACAATGTAGAAGCTTTGCAAAATATATCAATAGCATTGTTCAGTGATAGCAATTTAGAATTATATAAAAATAATAAGAAGATATTCAAAGATTATTCAAATATATGGGAAAGAGAAACTGGAATAAGACAAATAGTAAATCTAGAAAAAGGACAAAAATACACATTCAAAATAACACAAAAAATAGAAAAATATGATTCAAACAATGACAATATTAAAATATATGTACTAAACAATCATAAAATAGAAAAGGCAATTGAACATGCTAAACAACTTCAAACACAAAAAGTAACTTTAGAAAAAGATACTATAAAAGCAAATATTCAATCAGAAAAAGAAGAATATTTAACATTCCAGATACCATTTGATTCAGGTTGGAGAGCAACAATCAATGGAAAAAATACAGAAATTGTAAAAATGAATGGAGCATTCCTAGGGGTAAAATTGCAAAAAGGAAATAATGAAATAAAATTAACATACTTTCCAAGATATTTTAAAATATCAGCATTATTAAGTTTAATAAATCTAATTTTACTGCTAATAGTAATGTGTTTAGAAAAAAGAAGAAAATAATTTTTACAATATCTAAAAAGATTTAGTTAATATAAAAATACATAAATTTTCAACACAAAAGATATCGGATTAAAATCAAAAATCACGGATTGAAAAACGAAAAAGTCACGGATTATTATTGACAAATTTATAAAGATAATGAAATTGATAGTATCATAGAACTAGAAAATGGAGAGTGGTGTGCATTTGAAATCAAACTTGGCACAAATCAAATTGAAAAAGCTGCGAATGATTTATTAAAATTAAAGAACGAAATCATAAAAGAAAATAGAAAGCCACCATCAATTTTATGTGTGATTTGTGGATTAACAAATGCAGCATACCAAAGGCCAGATGGAGTATATGTAGTACCAATAACTGCATTAAAACAATAATAAAAAATAAAATGAGATTTTGAAAATATATTTAAAATTCAAAATCTCATATTTTTTTTCAAAGTAACTTACTAGTAACATATCAATAGTAAAATAAGAATGTGAAAGGAGAAACACATGGAAATATTAAAAGTAGAAAATTTAACAAAAATATATGGAAAGGATATGGCAAAAGTCGTAGCACTTGATAACGTATCATTTTCAGTAAACAAAGGAGAATTCGTAGCAATAGTAGGAGCATCAGGAAGCGGAAAATCTACATTACTACATTTATTAGGAGGTGTAGACAGACCAAACTACGGAAAAGTATATATTGATGGAAATGACATATTTGATTTTAATGATGATAAATTAGCAATCTTTAGAAGAAGACAAGTCGGATTAATATATCAATTCTATAATCTAATTCCCATATTAAATGTAGAAGAAAATATAATTTTACCATTATCACTAGATAATAGAAAAGTAGAAAAAGATAAGTTGGATGAATTATTAAAACTATTAGGATTGGAAAATAGAAGAAATCATTTACCAAATGAATTATCAGGAGGTCAACAACAAAGGACAAGTATAGGAAGAGCTTTAATAACAAACCCTTCAATAATATTAGCAGATGAGCCAACAGGAAACTTAGATTCAAAATCAAGTGATGAAATAATAGCATTATTAAAAAAATCAAACAAAGAATATAAACAAACCATAATAATGATCACACACAATATGGAAATAGCAAAATTAGCAGACAGAATAATAAAAATTGAAGACGGCAAAATTGTTGAGGAGGTATAAGATGAACTTACTTAACAAATTAACGATTAAAAATTTAAAATTAAACAAAAGAAGAACAATTGTAACAATTATAGGAATAATGTTAGCAGTAGCATTAATAAATGCAGTAGCAACAATGTATTTCAGTGGAATGGCTTCAATAATAAGAGCAGAAAAATCAACAAGAGGAGATTATCATACAGTATTTTATAATGTACCATTAAATGATATAAAAACAATACAAAATAATAGAAATGTAGAGAATATTACTAAATTAAAATATTTAGGAACATCAAAAATTAAATCAAACAATCCACAATCACCTTATGTATCAGTGGTTGCGGCTGAAAAAAATAATATAAACAAATTAGGAATGTATCTAATAAAAGGTAGATTACCAGAAAATGAAAATGAAATAATAATAACCAAATATTTGAACAATATTATGAATACAAATTATTCAATTGGTGATAAATTAACAATGGATATTGGTGACAGATATTCAAAAGACAATATAAAACTAAAAAAATCAGAAAATTTGCAAGATGGAGAAAAAATTCTAAATACACAAAAAAGAGAATTTACAATAGTTGGCATTGTAATGGAGATATCAGAAAGTGTTAATCAACCAGGCGAAGTAGCAGACACAGTAGTTACATGTTTAAGAAAAGAAGACATAAAAGATAACTTAGATTTATTTATTAGATTAAATAAAGAAGGATTAAAAAAGCCTTATACAGCTATTGGTGACATGTTAGGAATAGACGGCAATTTATATAAAGAAGTTCAAGATGATTACGCAACAGGAAGAGATGCAACAAAATCGGGAGAACTACAAGAAAAATTTGCAAAAGAAAGAAAAAAAGCAAAATATCAATTTACATCAAGAAGATATTTAATATCATTGGAAACTGATAAAAGAGGTACATCATTTTTTGGATTAAAATATGTTGTAGCAATAGCAATAGGAATAATAATATTTACATCAGTATTCTGTATTAAAAACAGTTTTGATATTTCAATAACAGAAAAAAATAAACAATATGGAATGTTAAGAAGCATTGGAGCAACTAAAAAGCAAGTAAGAAAAAATGTATTATTTGAAGCAACAATACTTGCATTAATAGGAATACCACTTGGAATATTTTTAGGATATTTTGCCTCATTTATATTAGTAAAAATAAGCAACGTATTTTTAAAAGAATTAATAGTAACAGAAAACGAAATTAATTTTGAACTAGTATTTGATTTAAATTGGATGAGCGCAGCAATATCAGCACTATTAGGAATGGTAACAATTTATTTATCATCACTAAGAATTGCTAGAAAAGCATCAAAAGTATCTCCTATAAATTCAATCAGAAACAGTGCAGATATAAAAATAAAAGCAAAAAAATTAAAAGTGCCAAAATTAATAAAAAGCATATTTAAAATTGGTGGTGAAATATCATATAAAAATATGAAAAGAAACAAAAAGAGGTATAGAGTTACCGTAATTTCAATAGTTTTATCAATTATGGTATATATATCATTAACAACATTTATGCAAATGATGCTAAAACAAATTCAATTAGCAGTAGGAAACATAGATTATGACATAGCATGCAATATATATAAAGAAAATGATGAAGAAATAAAGATATTAAATAATATAGCCAAAACAACTGAAGGTGTTACAGAGTATACTTTATTACAATCAAATGTCGGAAAACATGATAAAAAGTTTTTAAATAAAGAAATCAAACAAATTTCTGAAAATTATCCAGATAATGAAACAGTATCAATTATTTCAGTTGGAGATATAGAATATAACAAATATATCAAATCACTTGGTTTGAATTATAATGACATAAAAGATAAAGCAATATTAATAGATACTGTATCTACAGCAACAATAGATGCAAGCAAAAAGCCTGTAAGAGAAATTAGAATGTTAAATCTAAAAGAAAATGATAAATTTGATGTAAAAGGTGATAAGGGTGAAAAATTAACATTTGAAATTGGAAAAATAACAAAGAAAAGACCATTTGCAACAAATGAAAATATGGCAATTCCATATAAAATATTAGTATTAAGTGATGAATATTATAATAAAACATTTAAAGATGAAAAAAGATATACTGCATATTATAAAGTAAAAGATGCTAGCAAAATAAAAAATCAAATAGAAGAATCACTAAAAGATTATAAACAAAAGGGCATAACAAATGTTCAAGAAACATATAATGATGGAAAACATTTAATAACACTTGTAGGAATATTCTTATATGGATTCATAATCATAATAATATTAATAGGAGTCACAAACATAGTAAACACAATTACTACAAGTATGGAATTAAGAAAACAAGAATTTGCAATATTAAGATCAGTTGGAATGACAAATAAAGAATTTAATAGAATGATCAGACTAGAAACATTATTCATAGGAATCAAATCACTATTTTTCGGAATTCCTCTAGGAACAGCAATTTCATATGGTATTTATCAAGCAGGAAATATGCCATTTGAAATACCATTAAAGCCAATACTATATTCAGCAATAGCAGTAATAGTTTTAATTGCAAGCATAATGCAATATTCATTAATAAAAATCAAAAAACAAAATACAATTGAAACAATTAGAAATGAAAATATATAAGCTTAAAAAGTATAAAATAGAACAAATTATAATGCTACTGTAACTCAATGTTATAGAATCATTAAATTGCAAAAAAAAAAATGATATAATTTGATTGAATAGAAAGAGAAATAATAATAAATTAATACTTATCAAATAAGCTATAAAAGTTATATGTAAACTTACATTAAAACCTAAATCTTTAGAAAGGAGATAAAATTATTTTATATTAAGTATATAGCAGAAAGTGTGAAAGTAAAAATAAAATATAGGAAGATTTTAGTATAGATAAGGAGATAAAATGAAGAATAAAAAAATAATTTGTGGAATATTTACTATTGAAAAATCAACTTTAAATTTGAAAAATGTTTTAACAAACAAGACTTTTAAAATCAATGAATTATTAAACAAATAAAATAATTAATTAAATAGGGCTAGATTGCATTTAAAGATGTAATCTAGCTTTTTATATATTGCAATAAATAGCTGGAATATGTAGATTATTATATTTTTATGTCATATAATATAATAAATATCAAACAGATAAGGAGAATTTATGAATAGAGATTTTTTATATTCAAAAACTAATGATACAGAAAATATATCTCCAGAACAATTAGATTCAGAAGAAATAGAAATGAATAAAATAATAGACGAGTATATTCAACACCCAGATTGTAAATCATATATTGAAAATTTTAAAACAATAAAGCCGATATGTGAAGAGGTATTAAAACAAAGGCATCCGGAAATTAAAGAGAAAGAATGGTCAAAGAATATTAGTATAAATGATGCAATAAAATATGCTCATCAATTTTTAACAACAATAGATTCAACACTTGCAGACCAATTTATGAACTTAGTTTATCAAAACAATAATAATCAAAAAACATTAAATATACTACCAAATTATATAAAACCATATTGTGAAAAAGGAAAAGCATATATAAATTATCATGATAAAATAGAGAATATGATAACACTTTTACATGAGATGGTACATGCAATGGGATATTCTGATGCAATGAATACAAATTCTGCATATAGATATTTAAGTGAATCACCAACATTAATAATTGAAAACTTATTTAGCAAATGGCTAGTGAAAAATAAAGTAATAACACAAAATGACTATAATCTACTTAAAGAATGGAGACTAAGAGATAGCCAAGATGTAGCAAGTAAAACATTAATGGAAATAGCACTAATTGATATGAGAAAAAAAGGTAAATATATCACAAAAAAACGAGTATTGGAAATGATTGATGAAAAACAACATATTAATAACTTTACAACAAGAGAAGAGTGTATCAAATATTTTTTAATGAAAGTATTAACTAAAAGACAATTGTACTTTAAAGAAAGTGAAAGATACGTCATAGGCCAATATATTTCAGACAAATTAGATAAAACAAGAAACCAAGAAAAAGAATTTTTAGAGATTTATTATTTAGCCAGTAATCCAAATATTACACCAGAAAAATCTTTAAAAATCATTAAAGAAAAATACCAAGAACCAAATATTGATAGATAAATTTTGAAATACACTAAAATATAAATTCATATAGAATAAAGGAGAAATACATGAATATACTGCTAATAGAAGACAACAAAGTAATGTCAAAAAGTCTAAAATATTCATTAGAAACAAATAATTACAAAGTAATAGCATTCGAAACAATAAAAGAAACTAAAGAATATTTAAACACAAAACCAGAAATAGATTTAGCAATACTTGATATAAATTTACCGGATGGAACTGGATATGAATTATATGAACATACTATTAAAAAATCACAAATTCCAACAATATTTTTAACAGCAAGGGATGATGAGAATGATATTGTAAAAGGATTAATGATTGGTGCAGAAGATTATTTAACAAAACCATTCTCAACAAAAGAATTATTAGCTAGAATAAACAAGATATTACTTAGAGCCAAGAAGAATACTGTAATTAAAGCTGGAGATATTAGTTTTGATATAGATAAGATGATAGTATTAAAAGGTGAAAATCAAATAAATTTAACAAGTTTGGAAATAAAATTATTAGCATTATTATTTAACAATATAAACAAAGTAGTAAATAGAAATACAATATTAGATAAGGTCTGGGAATGGACAGGAAATGATGTAGATGATCATACAATAACAGTATATTTCCAAAGAATAAGAAATAAATTAGGAAGTAATATAATAACAACAGTAAAAGGAATAGGATATAGAATAGATGAGTAATAAAATAGAATTAAAAAAATCAATTATAATCTCACTAGTCATAACAATAATATTTTCAATATTTATGGCAATTATTAATATATATGAATATAAAGAATATACTAAAAACTTTAATAAAAATATTGCATCAATAATAGATGTAATACAAAGTAAATATCCAGAAATATCAACTGATGAAATAATTGGCATATTGAATTCAGAAAAAATACCACAAAACAATTCACTAAAAAAATATGGGATAGATCTAGAAAAAAATACAGTAATATTAGAAAATAATAAGATAAACAATAAATTTATAAAAATAGAAATAATTTTATTAATTACAACATCTATATCATTGTTAATAGTATTTATTTTATATGAAAGAAAACAAGATAAAGAGATAGATAAAATAACAAAATATTTAGAAGCAATAAATGACAAAAATTATACATTAAAAATAGATGAAAATTCAGAAGAAGAATTATCAATTTTAAAAAATGAACTATATAAAGTAACAGTAATGTTAAGAGAAAATGCAAGTAATACATTAAAAGATAAAATAAATTTAAAAAGAGCATTAGAAGACATATCACATCAATTAAAAACCCCATTAACATCAATTTTAATAATTCTAGATAATCTAATAGACAATCCAGAAATGGATTATCAAACAAGAGTAGAATTTTTGCATGATTTAAAAAGAGAAACTACAAGAATACAATCATTAATACAATCAATATTAAAACTTTCAAAATTTGACAGTAATACCGTACAATTTATAAAACAAGATATTTATTTAAAACAAATAATTGACGAAGCAATAAAAAATACAGGATCATTAGCAGACTTAAAGAATATAAAAATAAATGTTGAAGGTAATAAAAAAATAAAATTAAACTGTGATTTATTATGGCAAATAGAAGCAATAACGAATATTCTAAAAAACTGTATAGAGCACTCAAAAGAAAATACTCAAATAGATATTAAATATAATAATAATAGTGTGTATTCATACATAACAATAACAGACTATGGTGAAGGAATATCAAAAGAAGATTTACCACACATATTCGAAAGATTTTATAGAGGAAAAAACTCATCAAATGAAAGTATAGGAATAGGCTTATCACTATCAAAAACAATAATTGAGAGCAATAATGGAATTGTTTCAGTAGAATCAAATAGTGATAAAACAACTTTTATAATAAAATACTTCAAATTATAAAAAAACATTGACAAAATGAATATAAGGTGACATAGTATTTAAGACACTTATTAACGATGTGAATGTTATCACATCATCTTTTCAGCCTAATGGCAGGAGGTAAGAAACGTGCATACGTCAATAATCATAGCGACAACTGCACATGAAGTCGAGGATGCTACGAAAGCTCGACTGAAGAAATCCTATGGTGGATTTCAAACGGTGAATCGTGTAAGGATTCACACTCCGAACAAGGGAATTTCATTGAGGACAGAAGGTATACAGTCCAAAGATGAATATCCACTTACAATTTATGGCTACAGTGAAAAAGATGGCGAAAGCTATCAAATCTTGGTGCCGATTGTAACAAGTGGCAACTATTCGGAAACAACGGAAACTCTCAAGGAACTCCTTGAATACTGTGAGATTGAATGTGATGGAATTTACGAAAAAACATTCAATCAAAAAGTGGTTTATAGGAGAAGGTAACATGTGTAAAAGCAGATGCTTAAAAACATCTGCTTTTATCATTTAATATATTGAAAAAACATATTTGTAATGTTATATTAATTTAGACTAAACATACAAAGGAAATATAATGAACAAAACTTTAATAATAGGAAATGCAGTAGCACTTCTAGCATCATTATTTATGGTGTATTCAGGAATTTTAAAAAAGAAAAATCAAATATTAATAGCGCAGAATGTACAAATAATACTTTTAATAATAAGTAATATAATATTAGGAGGAATATCAGGCGCCATAAGTAATACAGCAGGTTTAATAAGAAATCTCCTGCATCAAAAGAAGTGGCTAAAGATGCCTATAAAAATAGCATTAACATTAATATCATCAATAATAGCAATTAAGTTAAACACAGAGGGGATTATTGGATACCTACCATTATTAGCAAATGCAGTATATATTTTTTTAATGGATTTAAAAGATGTAAAAAAATTTAAACTATTATTAATAGCAACAATGACAATGTGGTTAATATATGATACATTAATAAAATCATATACATCTGCTACATTTGACTTTGCAACAATAGTAGCTAATATAGTAGTATAATAAAAATGCAAACAAATAAAGATAAAATTATAAATGAAAAATAAATTATTTAGGATAGAGGAATTATGAATAAAAAAGTAAGAAATAAGAGAAAATTAAACACAAAAAAAATTGCTTTATTATTAATAATGATAGCAATAATTGTAGGTAGTATAATATTAGCAATAAGAAAATCAAAAACATCTGAAAAAGAGAGTTGGAATATTGCAACAGACAATTATGATATAAGTATTGATGTGCCTAAACTACCAACAGCAGAAATGGAAAATGAAATAGAAACATATTTAAAAGATATAAAACAAGGATTTCTAGAAGAAGTAAAAAATTATAAAGCAGCAGACAATAATAATATAAAATATGAATTAAGATCAACAAATCAAGAATATGAATTTGATGGTATAAAAGAAATAAGAACATCAACATATATCTTCAATGGTGGAAACCACTATGAAATGAAATTAAAGTCAATGTATTATAAAGAATCAGATAATTCAAGAGTGTCTTTCAACGACTTACTAGAAGATAAGGATAAGTTTGCACTAGTAGTATATCATTATACAAATAAAACACTAGAAGAATTAAAAACAGAAAAATCAATAACATATAGTGAAGACGATTTAAAACAAGAATTAAGTAATTATAATTTTGAACATTTTAGAATTGAAAATAATTTTTTGATAATAACATATACAAGAATGGAATTGATTAGTTGGTCAAATGGTGAAATAGAAACTAAAATTCCATTATCAGAATTAAAAGGAATATTAAAACCAGAATATTTAGTGGAAACAACTAACAATACTTCAAACGAAGAAGCTAAAATTCAACCAAAAACAAGAAATATAGAACAATTCAGAGGAAAAAAATTAATAGCGTTAACATTTGATGATGGTCCAAGTACAGAAAATGACAAAAGAATTGTCAATGCACTAAAAGAATATAATGGACTAGCAACATTTTTTGTACTAGGAAGTAGAGCACATTCAAATCGTGAAGGATTAAAATATGCATATTCAGAAGGAAACCAAATTGGAAGTCATACATATAATCATTTAAACTTACCAAGATTAGATAAATATCAAATCGCAGAAGAAATCTATAAAACAGATGATGCAGTATATAAAGAAATTGGAATAAAGCCATCAACAATAAGACCACCTTATGGAAATAAGAACAAAACAGTTATTGAAATAGCTAATAGAGATATTATTTTATGGTCAATAGATACACTTGACTGGAAAACAAGAAATGCAGAATCTGTAAAAAATGAAATTTTAAAACACGCACAAGATGGAGCAATTGTATTAATGCATGACATATATAAAACATCAGTAGAAGGAGCAATTGCAGCAATGCCAGAATTAAGAAGCAGGGGCTTTGAATTTGTAACAATTAATGAAATGATGAAATTAAAAGGAATTAATGATACTGAACCAAAAACATATTATGACTTCACTGGAAAAAACAATTAATAATATAAAGGCGTAAGATGAAAAAAATAAAAATTATATTAACAACATTTGGCATTATTTTTATAGCGATATTATTATCGATAATGACATTAAATGTATATGTAATAAACATAACTAAAAAAAGAATATTAACACAATCTGAAATAAAAAAGAAATCTGAAAAAGAAAAATATGATTGTGCAATCGTTTTCGGAGCTGGAGTTTATGGTAAAACACCAAGTGATATGTTAAAAGACAGGCTTAATACATGTATCGAATTATATAATGCCAAAATCATTAATAAAATAATAATGAGTGGAGACCATGGAAAAAAATATTATGATGAAGTAACAGTAATGAAAAATTATGCAATTTCGAAAGGAATACCAGCAGAAGATATATTCATGGATCATGCAGGATTTTCAACTTATGAAACAATGTATAGAGCAAAGGAAGTATTTAATGTAAAAAAAGCAATTCTTGTAACACAAGAATATCACTTATATAGAGCTCTATACATAGGACAACAATTAGGAATTCAATCAGATGGTATATCAGCAACAAAGCATCATTATGTAGGTGACTTAAGCAGAGAGCTACGAGAAATCTTAGCAAGAAATAAAGATATATTCCAATGTATGTTTAAAATAAAAGCAAAATATTTAGGTGAGAAAATATCATTAGATCAAAACGGCAATATAACAAACGATAATCAAAAATAAGAAAACCTGCTGGACAATTGTCCAACAGGTTTTTGTTATTCTTCTTTTTTGCCTTTTTTTCCTTTATTGTCTTTCTTCCGTCTCTTTTCTTCTTGGCGCTTCTGAATGAAGTGCACAAAGAAGAAGTGTCGCAAGTAACTTATCTGAATCAAATCAAATAAGTTTAAAATCCAAAACAAGATGACAAAACTCATGAATGAATTGCCAATATCAACCCAAATTGCCGCCTTCTCTTTGATCATTAGTAGATTAGTTATGGTAAATAACCCTAATGAAAAAAAGAAGCAAGCTATTAGGTTTTTCTCCGTACTTGTAAAGGCAATATCAATTATTAACTTTACAAGTGAAATTGCCCCTAAGACAATAAATAAAAGGAAAGATAATTCTGGATCGTGGAGATTTAAATCTGTCGCCCAGAACATAAGCACAAAAAATGAAAATAAATATTTTCCATTTTGTGTTACTGTAGTGGCTGCCAGATATAATATAAAAAATAAAACCACCATTAAACAAAATACTTCCATTTTCATAGTTACCTCCTATATTAAGCATTATTCATGATTGATAAGTAATTTAAATTCATCAATAATGAAATAAAGTACAATAGAGCTACCACCCACTTGAACTAGCCTTGTCAGGTTCATATTAAAGTTGAACTCAAAAGGACCAAACATTCGTTCAAATGATTCCAAAAAAATTATCCCCAAGAAAACAATTAGAAGCAACAAGGCAAACCTATATTTTCTGCCAACAATAAGTTGTGTCTTGAAGATTAGGCCTGAAATATTGTAAATATAGGCAAATAGTATCAACGCGAATAGCCTATAATATACAGAAGGAGTTCTCTCCTTAAGAAAAATAATAGAAATTGCTATAACAAAATTGCTAATTATAGCAAACTTTACTATTTTGTTTGTCTTAAATAAGCCTACAAAATATAGAAATACAAAGGCAACAAGTAACAATAAAAAAAATTTCATACACCTACCTCCTTGGTGCAAAAACAAGTGACTCTACGTGATAGTCACAGCCAACAGTTATAAAATTGAATTTAATTATACATTAATTTACATAAAAAATCAATAATTATAAATATATTAATGAAAATTCGATGAATGTAAGTTTATAGTATATATAATAAAAAAACAGCAAGTCATACATAAATATATGTATGGCTCTTTTTATATAAACTAATTTATGATATAATTTAAACAATTATGGAGGTGACAATGAAAATATTTTTAATACGTCATGGTGAAGACGATGAACGTTATAAAGGCGGGTGGAACCGCTTGCCACTTATAAGTAGAGGAAAAAGACAAGTATCAAAGTTAGCAAATTATTTAGAAAAAAGGCAAAAAGATTTTAAAATAGAAAAGATTATATCAAGTGATATAGTAAGAACAAGACAAACTGCAAAAATTATAAACAACAAATTACATTTACCAATAGAGTACACAAGAAAATTGAGAGAAATGAATAATGGCGTATTAGCAGGAATGAAAGTAAAGGACGCAATAAAACAATATCCAGGAGTATATTTTAGAGCATTAAAAATGAATGAAAGATATCCAGGAGGAGAAAGTCCAATAGAATTTAGAGAACGTGTTATAAAATCATTTAATGAATTAGTTGAAGAAAATAAAGAACATGAAACAATAGCATTTGTAACACATAATGGAGTAATAAATGTAATATGTAGCCATATAACAGGAAAAATATGGACTATTAGAGTAAGAAATTTTAAAGCAGATTACGCCAGTTTGACAATAATTAATATAACTGAAGATAGTAAAGAAGTAGAATTAACAAATTTTAAAGCAAGATAATTAAAAGCCCAAGTTAATATTAACTTGGGCTAATCTTAAATTAGAAAGGAAAATAAATGTTTAAGCTACACTCAGAATATAAACCAACAGGTGACCAGCCACAAGCAATAGACAAGTTAGTAAAAGGAATAGAAGAAGGAAAGAAATTTCAAACATTACTAGGAGTAACAGGATCAGGAAAAACATTCACAATGGCTAATATAATAGCAAAAACTCAAAAACCAACATTAGTATTAGCACATAATAAAACATTAGCAGGTCAATTATATAGTGAATTTAAAGAATTCTTTCCTGAAAATAATGTAGAATATTTTGTAAGTTTTTACGATTTTTATCAACCAGAAGCATATGTACCAGTATCAGATACATATATAGAAAAAGATGCACAAATAAATGATGAAATAGATAAATTAAGACATTCAGCAACAGCATCATTATTTGAAACAAGAAACACAATAATAGTAGCATCAGTATCATGCATATATGGATTAGGAGATCCAATCGATTATGAAAATATGATTATATCATTAAGAACAGGAATGATAAAAGATAGAAATGAATTATTAAAAAAATTAATAAAACTACAATATACAAGAGATGACTTAAGTTTAAAAAGAGGAACATTTAGAGCAAGAGGAGATGTAGTAGAAGTATTTCCATCAACAGAAGGAGAAACAGGAGTAATAAGAATAAGTTTCTGGGGCGATGAAATTGAAAGAATGGATCAAGTAAATTCAGTAACAGGAAAAGTAGAAGGCGAAAGAAAGCATGTAATGATATTCCCAAATTCTCACTATGTAACAACAGATGAAAAAATGCAAAAAGCAATAGGAACAATAGAAGAAGAATTAAAAGAGAGAGTTGAGTATTTTAAAGAAAATAATAAACTATTAGAAGCACAAAGAATTGAAGAAAGAACAAACTTTGACATTGAAATGATGAAAGAAACGGGATTTTGTCAAGGAATTGAAAATTATTCAAGACATATAAGTGGCAGAGCACCAGGAAGTACACCATTTACTTTATTTGACTATTTCCCAGAAGATTACTTATTGTTAATAGATGAATCACATGCAACAATACCACAAGTAAGAGCAATGTACAATGGAGATAGAGCGAGAAAAGAGACACTTGTGAATTATGGATTTAGATTGCCATCAGCATTTGATAATAGACCATTAAAATTTCATGAATTTGAAGAAAGAATAAATCAATGTATATTTGTAAGCGCAACACCAGGAGATTATGAAAAAGAGCATTCACAAGCAACAGTAGAACAAATAATAAGACCAACAGGACTATTAGATCCAAAAATAGAAGTAAAGCCAATAGATATTCAAGTAGATGATTTAATTGAGCAAATAAATGAAAGAACTAAAAAAGGCGAAAGAGTTTTAGTAACAACTCTTACTAAAAAAATGGCAGAAGATTTAACAGGATATTTGAAAAACATTGATATAAAAGTACAATATATGCATTCAGATATAAAAACGCTCCAAAGAAGTGAAATAATAAGAGATTTACGTTTAGGAAAATTTGATGTATTAGTAGGAATAAACTTATTAAGAGAAGGATTAGATATTCCAGAAGTATCATTAGTAGCAATACTTGATGCAGATAAAGAAGGCTTTTTACGTTCAGAACGTTCATTAATTCAGACAATTGGTCGTGCAGCAAGAAACACAGATGGAAAAGTAATAATGTATGCAGATGAATTAACAGACTCAATGGAAAAAGCAATAAAAGAAACGAATAGAAGAAGAGAAATCCAAGAAAAATATAATAAAGAACATAACATAACTCCAAAAACAATAAATAAAGCAATAAGAGAATCAATAAGAGCAACGTATCAAGTAGCAGAAGATGATGCAGAATATAAAATTGAAAAAGGTGAAACAGTTGAAGAAACAATAAATAGATTAACACAGGAAATGATTAAATTTGCAGATGAACTAGACTTCGAAAATGCGGCTAAAATAAGGGATAAAATAAAAGAATTAAAAGCCTGAACATATTGAAAAAATAAGAATATAAGAGTAAAATCAATGTATGCAAAGGAGAAAATATGGAATTAATAGATTTATTAAAAAAGTATGAGACACATGATGAAAAGCAGATATTAAAATACATTAGAGAAATGATTAATTATATCATAATAGAAAAGCAAAATAATTCTAATTTTTCAGAAGAAGAAAAATTAAAGAATATTATATATTTATACGAATTTTGTAGATCCATAGAAAGATTAACAAACAAAAGAATAAAAAGAGAAGAATTATTAGAAAAAATCAAAAATAAATTTTTAGTACAAGAATTGCCAGAAGACATAACAAAGGCAAGAAAACAACTATATCAGTATTTATTACAAATAGCAGAAGTAAATATAATACCAACTGATGATTTACAATTAGAACAAGTAATTCACATGATAAGAGATACAATGTATATTAATTCATATATAAATGAAAAACCAGACATAAAAACATTTAATGAAGAATTAAGAAAAATAAGAATGACAATGAAAACAACTGATTTTATAGTATTCAAAGGAGTATACAATTACGAATTTAATTCAGAAAAAAGTATTTACAAAGTCTTCACACATGACAAATTTAACAATCAAATAGAAAAATATATAATAAGAGAAATTCTACATGAAGTCAAAGATGATTCACTAGAAAAAGCTCAAGATGATTCAGAATCATGGGTAGCAAATAGAATATTCACATCATTACAAAAAGATAAGATGATAGCTAAATTTTTAACTAAATCATATAAAATAATAAATAGATTAGAAGAATATAATTACAATGGAAAAAGTGTAGATATGTTACATTTTATAGAAGATAATCTTGAATTTTATTCAAAAGCAAAAGAAATATTAAAAGAAGAGATTAATAGACAAAACTTTGAATATGAAGAAATTATAATGCAAGCTGAAAGAGAAGCAAACAGTATAAAAAATAGTAAAGAGTTAAAGAAAATCACTGATTCAGATATTGATAGAATATTAGAAAAAATGAGACTTATGCTAACTCAAAATGGAAAAATAGCATTAAAAGGAATACTTCAAAAAGAAGAAAGACAAGAAAGATTTAAAGATTTGATTTTTAAAGCTTTCCCAGTCGAATCAAAAAATATTTGCCAATTAAGATATGAAGTTGAAAAAAGTTTAAATGACAAAGAAACACTTAATGAAATTAGAAAAGAATTAAATTCACAAATAGATCTATTAATAAAGAAATAGGAGAATAATATGAATAGTAGAGACTATGGAATAGCCTATGCAGAAGTTTTAAGTATATTAGAACAAGTTCCAAGAGAATATTATGAAAAAGTTCCAATGGAATTATATAAATTATTCAATGAAAATCAAAAAAGAGGATATTTCTTTGAGTATAATCCTAAGAAATCATTAGATGAACAAAATGTATCACCTTTAGCCAAAAGTATAATTGCAATATTATATGAAGATTATTGGGACGAAACATTAAATGAATTAAAAATATGTTTAACAAAATAAGATAGTATGGAAATTCAAAACATTGAAATTACAATGAAAATATAGTATAATTGAAAAGAATTTCTATTGATAGGAGACGTGGTATGCAATTTTTATACTTTTTACAACAAGCTTTAGTATGGTTAATAACAGTATATTGGATATACCAATTAGTAATAAGCTTGTTTGCATTAGTAAAAATTAAAGATAAGCCATATATTGTTGATAAAAAGCATAAATTTTTAGCAATAATACCAGCACATAACGAAGAAGCCGTTGTTGGAAATCTAATTACAAGTTTACAAGATCAAACATATGACAGTAAAGATTATGACATATATGTAATAGCAGATAATTGCACTGACAAGACAGAGCAAATTGCAAGAGAATCAGGAGCGAATGTTTTTGTAAGAACAGAAACAGATCCAGCTAAAAAAACAAAAGGTGCAGCATTACAAGTATTCTTAAATAAAATATTAAATGATCCAAAAGCAGATTATGACGCATTTTGTATTTTTGACGCAGATAATGTTGTAGATAAGCACTTTTTTACAGAAATGAATAAACATTTATGCCAAGGAGAAGAAGTTGTTCAAGGATATAGAGATATCAAAAATCCAGATGATAGTTGGGTATCAGCAGGATATGCAATATTCTATTGGACAATGAATAGATTCTATCATTTAGCACGTTATAATGCAGGTTTATCACCATTAATAAATGGAACAGGTTTTATGGTAAAAATGTCAGCAATTAAAGATGAAGGCTGGAAAACAAAGACATTAACAGAAGACATAGAATTTTCATTAAAGACAATAATCAAAGGAAAGAAGTTGGGTTGGGCAACAACAGCAATAGTATATGATGAACAACCAGTAAAATTCAAACCATCATGGTCTCAAAGAGCTAGATGGACAATAGGACATATTCAATGCTTAGCAGAATATACAAAACCATTAACAAGATCAACATTTGAAAATAAAACATTAACAAACTTTGATGGATTATTATATATGCTAGGAAGCATTCCAATGTTTGTAATAACAATATTACTATTACTATTAAACGCAGTATTTTATTTAACAAAAGGAATGTCAACAGCAGATTTTACATTAAACATATTAAAATTTATAATACCAACATTTATATTACCGATTTTTACAGCGATATTTGTAATGATAATAGATAAAAGACCAATTAAAAAGATGATGAAAGGCCTAATACTATACCCATTATTCTTAGGATCTTGGTTATTAATAAACTTTAAATGTTTATTTAAGAGAGAAACAACATGGGAAAAAATAGAGCATGTTAGAAAAGTTGATATAAATACAATAAATAAAGATGATAAAAAGTAGAAGATGAAAATGAAAAAAATGGAAAATATTGAAGTATATGCATTTGTAGGGCCATCTGGAACAGGAAAAAGTTATAGAGCACAAATGGTCGCAGGAGCCTACAATATTAAATTTATAATAGACGATGGATTATTGGTAAAAGAAAATGCAATAGTTGCAGGGCAATCAGCAAAAAAAGCTCCAACTAAAATTGAAACAATAAAAAAAGCATTGTTCAATGATGCAAATCAAAAGTCAGAAATGCAAGAAGCAATAATTAAATTAAATCCTAAATCAATTTTAATACTAGGAACTTCTGATAAAATGGTTAAAACAATAGCCGAAAATTTAGGATTGCCACCGATAAAGAAAACTATATATATAACAGATGTTGCAACAGAAGAGGAAATTGAAAATGCAAGAAGAATAAGAACAACAGAAGGAAAGCATGTAATTCCAGTTCCAACATTTGAATTAAAAAAAGATTTTTCAGGATACTTATTAGATCCACTTCAGATATTCAAATCACAAGGATTGAATGGAAATCCATATATAGCAGAAAAGTCAATAATTAGACCAACTTTTAATTATATAGGAAATTTCACAATTTCAGATAATGTTTTTAAACAAATAATTGAAGTCCAAGCAAAAGATATAAAATCAATTAGTAAAATAATAAGAATACGAGTAAATAAATCAGAAGAAGGACCAAATGTATATATTGAAGTTGAAATAGTATATGGATTCAATATAATTACAGAATTAAAGAAATTTAAAGAAAGATGCATTAGAGATATAGAGAGACAAACAAGAATGAATGTCACAGAATTTAAAATAGTAGCAAAGAAAATATCTCTACCAGTAATCGGAGAGCTTCCAAATATTGAAGATATTACAAAAGAAGTAGATTAAAGAGGAGTAAACAAATGTCATTTATAGTTGCAGTAGACGGATATACAGGTGTTGGAAAAGGCACATTGGCAAACTTATTAGCTAAAAAATACAAATTAATGAATATTGACACAGGAGCAATATACAGATGCCTAACATTAGATTTTATTGAAAAAAACATAAAAGATGATGATATCGAATTAATAAAAAAAGAGTTAGATGAAGTAGACATTAAATTTGAAAATGGTAAATCATTTTTAAATGGTAGAGATGTCAGTAAAGAAATAAGAGAAGCACCAGTAAATAATCGAGTATCACAAGTATCACATATACCAATTGTACGTGAAGCTATGATTAAATTACAAAGAAGAATGGCAGAAGGTCGTGATGTTATACTTGATGGAAGAGATATTGGAACAAAAGTATTCCCGAATGCAGATGTAAAGATATTTATGAATGCATCATTGGATGCAAGAGTAAACAGAAGATTCAAGCAAAACCAGGAAAAAGGGATTGAATCAACATGGGAAGAGGTCAAAGAAAATATTGCATCAAGAGATTTAAATGACACAACTTCAGATGTATCACCATTAGTGCAAGCAGAAGATGCCTATTATTTAGATACAACAAATATGAGTATTAAGAAGATGTTAAAAGCAGCATCAAAAGTAATTGACAAGAAGAAAAAAGAAATAAAAATTTTTGAAAAAGCATATAATGACAAAGAACTCAAATTTTATACAAAATTTTTAAAATTAATCTATGATCCAATTTTAAAAACATTATATTGGTTAGTATATAGACCTAAATTTATAAATGTAAAACAATTTAATGAATTAGAAGGACCAGTAATATTGTGTGGAAATCACGTACATGCAATGGATGCAATAGGACTTGAATTATTCTCAAAAAGAAAAATAAGATTTATCACAAAACGTGATTTATGGCTAAAAAATGGAATATTGAGAAGTTTTGGATATGTATATAGAAACATTCCAGTACATAGAGAAGGAAATGATGTAAATTCAATAAAGATTTGTTTAAAAGCATTAAAAAATAAAGAAACATTAGGAATATTTCCAGAAGGAACAAGACATGGAATGGATAAACATGAAAAGCCTAAAAATGGAGCAATATTCTTAGCAAATAAAACAAATGCAAAAATAGTACCAGTAGGAATTATAGGTGACTTTAAACCATTTAAAAAAATCAAATATAATATAGGTCAACCAATGGATTTAGAACAATATGATAAAAAGGACTCAGAATGGTTAACACAAGCAACCGAAGATTTAATGAAACAAATAGTTTCATTGACAAAGGAATAAAAATAAACTATAATTTCAAAAGCAAAAAAAGAGAAGGAAAAAAGAATGGAAGATAATAACAATAACTTCGAAGAATTATTAAATAATTCAATGAAGGAAAACGATGAAAAATTAGGAAAAATAGTAACTGGTAAAGTAATATACATCAGTTCAAAGGGAGAAATTTACTTAGACATAAATTACAAAAGTGATGGAATAATTCCAAAAAATGAATATTCTTATGACGAAAATTGTAATCCAGAAGATGAAGTAAAAATAGGTGATGAAATAACAGCAATAGTATTAAAAACAAATGATGGAGAAGGCAATGTTTTATTATCATGTAAAAAAATCAAACGTGATCAAGAAAAACAAGCTAAAATTGATAATGTAAATAAATTCTGGGAAACAGTAAAAGTCGGGGATAAATTCGAAGGAACAGTAGCAAGCATTATGAATTATGGAGCATTCATTGATTTAGGATCATCAGTACAAGGCTTGTTGCATATTTCAGAAATAACATGGGAACATAATGCTAAACCAGAAAAATATTTAAAAGTTGGACAAAAAGTAAATGTATTCATTAAAGAATTAGATTTAGAAAATAAGAAAATGAGTTTAGGATATGAAGACAAAGAAAAAAATCCATGGGAAACATTTGAAGGAAATGTAGGAGATGTTGTAAATGTAACAATTAAAAACATGACAACATTTGGAGCATTTGCAGAAGTAACAAAAGGAGTAGAAGGATTAATTCATATTTCACAAATATCAACAGAAAGAATCGCAAAACCAGAAGATAAATTAACAATCGGCGAAAAAATAAATGCAAAGATAATTGGATTAGACAAAGAAAACCACAAAATGGAATTATCAATAAGAGAATTAGAAGGAACTTCATTTGAAACAGAAAAAGATGAAGATAACAAAAACAGGGAGGAATAATGGAAAATAAAGATATAAGAAACGTCGCAATCATAGCCCATGTTGATCATGGAAAAACAACATTAGTAGATGCTTTATTAAAACAAAGCAAAGTATTTAGGGATAATGAAGTAGTAGCAGAAAGAGTAATGGACTCAAATGATATTGAAAAAGAAAGAGGAATTACAATTTTAGCAAAAAACACATCAGTACATTATAACGGAGTAAAAATTAACATAGTTGATACACCAGGACACGCAGACTTTGAAGGAGAAGTAGAGAGAGTTCTAAAAATGGTAGACGGTGTTGTACTATTAGTAGACGCATTTGATGGACCAATGCCACAAACAAGAGAAGTATTAAAAAAGGCTTTAGGACTAGATTTAAAGCCAATAGTTGTAATAAATAAAATAGATAGACCAGGTGCACAACCACTAAAAGTAGTAGACAAAGTACTAGAATTATTCATGGACTTAAATGCAACAGAAGAACAATTAGACTTCCCAGTAATATACGCATCAGCTAAAAATGGAATTGCAAAAATGAAATTAGATGACGAATCAGACAACATTTATTGTATATTTGATACAATAATTAAAGAAATTCCAGCACCACAAGTAGATATTAATGGTGATATGCAATTATTAGTATCAAATATAGGATATGATGATTATTTAGGAAGACTTGCTGTAGGAAGAGTTGAAAGAGGAATTTTAAAAGCAAACCAAGCAGTAGTAGTATGTAAAGATGAAGACAAAACAGTAAATGGAAGAGTAGGAAAAGTTTACATATATGAAGGATTAAATAAAGTAGAAGTTGAAGAAGTACCAGCAGGTGATATCGTTTCAATTTCAGGTATTTCAGACATTAACATTGGTGAAACAATTTGTGATGTGAATCATCCAGAAAAGATTCCATTTGTAAATATAGATGAACCAACAGTATCAATGACATTCTCAGTAAATGATGGACCTTTAGCAGGAAGAGAAGGAAAATATGTAACATCACGTCATATTAGAGAAAGATTAATGAAAGAACTAGAAAGAAATGTTTCATTAAGAGTCAAAGACACAGACAGAGCCGAAAGTTTTGAAGTATGTGGTAGAGGAGAATTACATATCTCAGTATTAATCGAAAACATGAGAAGAGAAGGATTTGAATTATTAGTAGCAAGACCAAAAGTAATATTAAAAGATATTGATGGTGTAAAATGTGAACCAATGGAAAATCTAACAGTAAATGTACCAGATGATTGTGTAGGAACAGTAATTCAAAAATTAGGTTTAAGAAAAGGTGAAATGACAAACATGGAACCTGCAGAACCAGGACACACAAAAATTGAATTCAATATCCCAGCAAGAGGATTAATTGGATATAGAACAGAATTTATGACAGATACACGTGGTGAAGGAACAATGGCATCAGTATTCAGTGAATATGCACCATTTAAAGGAGATATTACATCAAGAACAAGAGGAACAATAGTAGCATTTGAAGCTGGAACATCAATCACATATGGATTATATAATGCACAATTAAGAGGAGAACTATTAATAGGACCAGGTGTTGAAGTATATGAAGGAATGGTTGTAGGTATAAATTCAAGAAATGAAGATTTAACAATAAATGTATGTAAAGAAAAACATTTAACAAATACAAGATCATCTGGAGCAGATGATGCATTAAGATTAGTACCACCTAAGAAAATGTCACTAGAAGAATCAATTGAATTCATCGCAGAAGACGAATTAGTTGAAGTAACTCCAGAAAACATTAGAATCAGAAAGAAAATACTTGACACAAAAACTCGTGAAAGAGAAGCTAAAAGAGCAAGTAACTAATATATAAAAAAATCGCCACATTTAAATGGCGATTTTTTGCAATCACAATAAGGAAGAAAAAATGAAATCAAAATTTGAAAGAAAATTAGAAAAAGTCAAAGAACTAGCAATAAAAGAAAATGTACCAATAATAATGGATGAAACATTACAAAAAATAAAAGAAACTTTAAAAGAACTAAACAAAAATACAATAAACAAAATACTAGAAATAGGAACAGCAACAGGCTATTCAGCATTATGCTTTTCAATGCTTTTAACAGAAGATGGTGAAATAGACACAATAGAAAGAGATGAAGAAAGAATAGCCAAAGCAAAAGAAAACATTAAGATATTAGAAGGTAATAAAAAGATAAATTTATATGAAGGAGATGCTGTAGAAATATTAAAACAAATGAACAATAAATATGACTTAATATTTATTGATGCATCAAAAAGTAAATATCCAATATTTTTAGAAGAGTCCCTAAGAATGTTAAATCAAAATGGTATAATATTTGCAGACAACGTTTTATATAAAGGATATGTAATGAGTGATTACAATAAGCACAAGCAAAGAACAGCAGTAACGCATTTAAGAGAATTCATAAAAAATGCCACAGAAAATGAAGAATTACATACAGAAATATCAGAAGTCGGAGATGGATTAGCAATCATTTATAAAAAATAACCAAAACCTTTGTTTGACAAACATCCATTTTTATGTTATAAATTTAATAGACATAAATTTCGGGGGTTTTGTAAAATGAATAAATCTAGAAGAGATGCAAATGGGCTAAACAAGAGAGAAAGATCAATATTAAAAGCAATACAAGAAGGCATAATTGATAATGGATACCCACCATCAGTTAGAGAAATATGTAAAAGAGTAGGTTTAAGCTCAACAGCAACAGTGCAAGGATATCTTAATGCTTTGGAAGAACGAGGATATATATCAAAAAAGAATCAAAAAGGAAGAACGTTAAGACTATTAAAAGATTATAAAGGTGAAGAAATTATAGCAGAACAAACAACTATAAAACAGCCAGATAAAGAATATTATTCAAGTAGAGAGATGGTAAGTGTTCCAGTAATAGGCAAAATCACAGCAGGACAACCAATACTTGCAGTTGAAAACATTACAGATACATTCCCAATTCCAATAGACTTTGTAGGAAATTCAGAAAGCTTCATGCTAACAGTATCAGGCGAAAGTATGATAGAAGCAGGAATACTTGATGGAGATTATATATTGGTAAAAAAACAAAATGTTGCACAAAATGGACAAATAGTAGTAGCATTAATAGATGATTCGGCAACAGTAAAAACTTTTTATAAAGAAAAAGATCACATAAGATTACAGCCAGAGAATAGCTCAATGGATCCAATTTTAGTTCCAGACTGCCAGATATTAGGTAGAGTAGCAGGCGTATTTAGAAAAATGTAAAAGAGGAAAAATATATGCACAAAGTTTTTAAATATATCATTATATTTATAATAGTTTATTTCAGTGTAAACATATTAACATATTTAATAATGAGATCAACAAGATCAAATAAAACAGTAGAATTAAATATTCCAGGAAATTCACCATTAATCCAAATAACACAAGCAAGAGGATCAACAGAAGGTGGAATAATTAGAGGAAAAATAACAAATAATTCAAATCAAGAAATTACAGATACATTCTTAAAACTAAGATTCTTCTCAAAAAGAGGAGTTGAAATGGGAAATCAATATATAACAATAAAGAGCTTAAAACCAGGAGAAACAATGGAATTTATAGCAGACTATAGTTATAGAATGGTTGATAGAATAACAGGCGAATTAATGACAAAAGAAGCATTAATTGGCGAAATAAATAAAGCAACAAATAATGGAAAGAGCAAGGACAAATTTAATTTCAGTAAACTAGACTTATCAAAAATGGATCCAAGAAATATAGACTGGACAAAATTAGATCCAAGAAATATTGATTGGGAAAAATTAGACCCAAGAAACATAGATTGGAGTCAGTTTGTAAACGGAAGTAGGATAAATACAACATTTACAGTAGATTTCTTTGGAAATAAAGTACAAATAAGCCCAGCAATAGTATTTGGAGCAATAGTACTTACAGGAATATATGCAATATTTTAATAGAGCAAAAAAAGAGGAGATTTAATAAAAAATCTTCTCTTTTTTATTTGTTAATAACATTATTATTTAAATCTTGATTAGTAAGTTCTTGATAACAACTTCTACATAAAACACCATATTCATGATCACCAATAATAATCTCAGAATTTTTATTTCCAGCTTTGTAATATGTATAAATAGCTTCATCACATTTACAATTATCACAAATAGCAGTAAGAAGCTTAATATTATCAGCAATAGCTAAAAGTTCTGGCATTTTCCCAAAAGGTTTCTTTTCAGAAGTAAGATTTAAGCCAGAAATGAAGAATTTCTTTCCATTATCAGCCATCTCCTGAATGATAGAAACATCACCTTTAAGAAATTGAAATTCATCAATAAAATAAGCATCAACATCATATTTTTTTAAATCAGCAATTCTCTTAATAAGTACAGCAGGAATATTAATGCCATTTCTAACAGCAATGCAATCACCATTCCTAGTATCAATAAGTGGTTTGAACATTTGAACACTTCTACCCGCAATTAACTGTCTTTTATATTCATTAAGAATTTCTTGAGTTTTACCAGATTTCATAGGACCAGAATAAACATTTATATTACCCATAAATTCCCCCTTATTCGTTTTTAGTAATATATGAATAATATAACATCCTCCTAAAAATAACAAGCATAAATCATCAAAAAATCAAATTTTATTATATGTAATAATGTTGTAAAAGTCACGTTGTAATGATAAAATATTATGGAATTATAATATGGAGGGAAAGTGTGAAAAAGATAGAGACTATAAAAGGTCTAGAAAATATAATACCAAAAGACAAAATATTTTATAATGAACCAATGAAGAAAAGAACAACAATGAAAGTTGGAGGATTAGCAGATATATTTGTTGAAGTTGAAAATAAAGAAGAATTAATAAAAATATTAGAATTAGAAGAAATAAAAAATAAAGAGATACCAATAACAATTATGGGAAATGGTTCAAACACATTAGTAAGAGATAATGGAATAAGAGGATTAGTACTAAAGTTTACTGGAAAAAATATAACAATTGATGAAAAATCCGATGATGAAGTATATGTAACAATTGAAGCAGGAGCCTTAAACAAAACAGTAGGAACAACTATGTTAAAAAACTCAATAACAGGATTTGAATTCGCAGATGCAATTCCAGGAACAATAGGTGGTGCAGTCGTAATGAATGCAGGAGCTTATGGACATGAAATGAAAGACATAATTGTAGAAACAACATATATTGATTTAGAAACTTTAAAATTAGTAACAATTAATAATGAACAACATGATTATAAATATAGAAATAGTATATTTGAAAATGGAACAGTAAAATCAATAATATTAGAAACAAAATTAAAATTAAAAAAAGGTAATCCAGTTGAAATAAAATCACAAATGGATGAATATATTGCAAAAAGGAAAGAAAAACAACCATTAGAATATCCAAGTTTAGGTAGTACATTCAAAAGAGGTGAAGGATTTATAACATCACAAGTTATAGATGAAGCAGGACTAAAAGGATATCAAGTTGGTGGAGCAATGGTATCAACAAAACATGCAGGGTTTGTAATAAATTATGATAATGCAACATGTAAAGATATTTTAGCAGTAATAGAACATGTTAAAAAAACTGTATTTAATAAATTTGGCTATGAAATAAAGCCAGAAGTGAGGATAATAGGCGATGAAGGGCTTAATGAAATGGATAAGTAATACAAAAGGTGTTAAAAGATGGATGTTATTAAGTTTAGTAGGTGTTATTTTAATAACTTATGGAATAGCAAATATAATAGTAAAAAAAGCAATAACAAACACAGATCTTATTAATATTTCAATATGCTTTGTATTAGGAGTACTAGCATTAGTAATCAGTTCAATACAAAGACAAAAAAGAATGTTAGAAATATTAGTAGAAGAAAGTGATACAAGGTATGAAAAAAATAACTTAAATTCACTAATATTTAATAAAAAAGTATATCATCAAGGACCAAAAGTAGTAGTAATAGGTGGAGGAAGTGGACTAAATACAGTTGTAAGGGGATTAAAAAATTATACAGAAATATAACTGCAATTATAACACTTTCAGACTATGGTGAAATTAGATCAGACTCAAATAAAGAATTAAAAATGCTACCAATAAATGACATCAAAGAAGGTATAATAGCATTAGCAAATGATGAAGAATCTATGGAAGCATTATTATCACATAGATTTAGAAATCCAAAATTAAGAGGATTAAATTTCGGTGATATATATATTGCCGGAATGACAGAAGTTAATGGAAATTTCAATTCATCAATTGAAAATGCAGGAAATATATTAAATATGACAGGTAGGGTAATTCCAGTAACATTGGATCCAATAAAAATTTGTGCAGAATTAGAGGATGGAAGTGTTGTAGAAGATAGATCAATAATACCAGAAGAAGTTAGTAGAAATGGTAAAAAAATACAAAGAGTATATATAACACCAACAAACACAAGACCTGCACCAGGAGTTATTGAAGCAATAATGGACGCAGATGCAATAGTAATTGGTCCAGGAAGTTTATACACAAATGTAATTCCAAACTTATTAATAAAAGGAATTGCAAAATCAATAAAAGAAAGCAAAGCAACAAAAATATATGTAAGTAACATTATGACTGAAATGGGACAAACAGATGAATATACATTATCAGACCATGTAAAAGCAATAATTGATTATGTAGGAAAAGGAATAATCGATTACTGCATATATGATACTGGCGAAATAGTTCCAGAATTTATACAATTATATAATCTAAAAGGATCAGATATAGTATTAGCAGATGTACAAAATGTTAAAGAATTAGGTGTAAGTTTAATACAAAGAAATTTATCAAAGATTGAAGGAGACTTAATTAGACATGATCCAGATATAATAGCATCAACAATTATCCAATTAATATGTGATGAATTAGTATTTGATGATATGGAAAATGATAGCCAATTCATAACATTAAATAACAAGCTAAAAGAAACAGAAAAAGAAAGAAAAAAGCGTGAAAAGGAAGAACTAAAATTTAGAGCATCTGGAAAAAGCATTTTTGAAAGAAGCACTTTAATGAGCAAGTTTAAAACAAAATACCAAGAAAGAATGGCAACAATAAGAAAAGACGAAAATGATATAAAAGAAAATAATCAAGAAAATAATAATGAATAAAATAATTAATAAGGAGATTTCCAGTTATGAGAGAATGGTTAATAACCAATGGTATAGGTGGATATGCAGCATCAACAGATATTGGAGGCATGAATATAAGACGTTACCATGGTTTATTAATAGCACCATTAAATCCACCATCACAAAGAAAATTAATATTATCAAAAGTAGATGAAAGTATTGAAATACATGGAGTGAATTATAATTTATTTACTAACTCAACATCAAATACTGTAACAGAGGGATATACTTTTTTGAAAGAATTTGAAAAAGAAATAATTCCAATATATAAATTCAATGTATTAGATACAAAAATTGAAAAATCAATATGTATGTTATATGGAAAAAATGCAGTAATAGTGCATTACAAAATAAAGAATCAAGATTCAAAATCAAAATTTAAAATAACACCATTAATAAATAATAGGGATTTTCATTCATTAACAAAGGATAAGAATTTTTTATACACACAGAAAACAGATATAGACAGAGTACAGATAAGTTTTAATCAAGAAGAACAATTAAAAATCAATATGTGTGTAAAATCAAGTAATTACATTGAGCATGACAACGATATATTCTACAACATGTTTTACAAAATAGAACATGATAGAGGATTTGATTGCTTCGAAAATCACATAGTACCAGGAACATTTGAAATTGAACTAGAGCCAAACGAAAACAAAGAACTAACATTTGTATGTTCACTAGATGGCAAAAATGGAATAGATTTTGATTCAATATTAAAAATCAATGGAAAAAAAGTAATAGATAATGAATATTTGAGAATAAATCATTTAATCGAAAACTCAAAATTACTAAAAACAAAATTATCAGATGAATCAAAACAACAATCCTATAAAAATTTAGTCAGAAAATACATAATAGCATCAGATAATTTCATAGTAAAAAGGGAATCAACAGGATTGTCGACAGTAATAGCAGGATATCCATGGTTCCTAGATTGGGGAAGGGATTCATTAATAGCATTTGAAGGAATACTATTAATGTCAAATCGTATAAAAGAAGCGGAGGAAGTACTATTAACTTATGCCAGATCAGTACGTAGAGGAATCGTGCCAAATGGATTCAATGAATATGATGATATGCCATTATTCAATAGTGCAGATGCATCATTACTATTAATTGCAGCAACAGGGAAATACTTAAAGTACACAAACAATTACAGCTTTGTCGAAGAAAAAATATTTGACAAACTAAAAAGAATAATAACAGCATATACAGATGGAACAGATTTGGATGGAAATGATATTTACTTGGACAAAAAAGATTATCTAATCTCAACAGGAACACCAACAACACAAAACACATGGATGGATGCACAAGTAAATGGAAAGCCAGTAACTCCAAGGAATGGAAAAACTGTTGAAATAAATGCACTATGGTATAATGCACTATGTGTTATGAAAGATATTGCAGAACATTTGAACAAAAGAGTATTGAAGATTCAATATGCCTATATGGCAACAAGATGTAAAATGTCATTTGAAAAATCGTTCTATAACAGCACAAACGAATGCCTATATGACGTGTTAGGAGATGCCAAAATAAGACCAAACCAGTTATTTGCATTAAGTCTACCAAACACAGTACTTGATTGTTCAAAAGAAACAGCAAGAGCAAGTTTTGTAACATGTACAAAATACTTATTAAATAAGTATGGAATGAGAACATTATCACCTGATGACAAAGATTTCAAATCAAAATATGAAGGTGGCCCAGTAGAAAGAGATGGAGCATACCATCAAGGAACGACATGGCCATGGTTACTAGAACTATACTATGATGCATTAAAAAATCTAATATCAGCAGAAAAAAGAACAGATTATAAATTAAGTCTAGAACAAACATTGAGAAGATTTAAAGTAAATGTAGCAGATGTATTTTTAGAAGAATTAGTACATGGAAATACATTGGGCAGTATATGTGAAGTATATGACGGATTAGAACCACATGATGGAAAAGGCGCATTTGCACAAGCATGGAGCGTAGCAGCTGTATTTAAAATATTATTAGCAAACGATGATTATACACAAACATCGGAATAAGGAGATAAGTTGATTTATTTATTATATGGAAATGATGAATTCATAAAAGAAGAACAACTAAAGAAAATAAAAAAAAGCATTGGTGAATTACATCTAGGAATAAATTACATTAAAATCGATAATATTAATTTATCAGAAATATTGGATAATATAGAAACACCAGCATTTGGTTATGAAACTAAAACAATAGAAATAAGGAAATCAGGACTATTTAAAAAAGAAACAGCAGAACTTAAGAAATTTGTAGAAAATTTTACAAAAAATGATTTTGAATACATAAATATAATTTTTATAGAAGATGAAATAAGTGAATGTAATTTATTGAAATTTGTAAGACAGAATGGAAAAGTTATTGAATGCAAAGAACTTCCATTACCAGCATTAATAGACAAAATGAGTAAAATAGCAGCAATGTATAAAGTAAGGCTAGATCAATATAATGCCAGATATTTGATAGAAACTGTTGGAACAAATATGCAGGATCTAATAAATGAAGTTCGTAAATTAATTGAATATGCAGGAGAAAACGGAACAATTCAAAAAGAAGATATTGATGCATTAGCAATCAAAAAATCTGATAGCATAATCTTTGATCTAACAGATTCCTTAGGAAAAAGACAGATCAAATATGCGCTTCAAGTATATTCAGAATTAGCAAAAACACCATCTGACAGACAAATGATATTAATTCAATTATACAGACATTTCAAAAAATTATATTTATTAAAAAACACTGAAAATGATTCGGAAATTGTATCAAACTTAAAATTAAAGCCAAATCAAACATTTTTAATAAGAAAATACAAAGAACAAGCTGGACATTTTAAAACAGAAGATTTAAAAAACATATTAAAAGAACTAATTAAAATCGATGAAAAATACAAAATCGGTGAAATTGATTTATCAATCGGAATTGAACTAGTTCTTTGTAAATATTGCAGTTAATGTAACAAAAAAGTTAAATCAAGCAATAAAATATGGATTGGGTAGAACAAGTAAAAGAAATACTTCATACCCGGTCCTTTTTTATTGTTGTAAAACAATATAGGAATAATAGCCAGCATTCCAACCACAATTCTAGCAATTATTGAGCTAAAAGTATAATAAGGCGCTCCAACAAATTTAAAGAAATGCAAATTAGAAAAAATACTAAATAATATAATAACTAGTGCAGAGCCAGCTTTGTTTCCACTCAAGATATATAATCCTAAAATCATTAATAATCCAAAAATCTCATAATCAGTGTGAAGAAAAGCAGAACTGGCAATAATTAATGAAATTAGAGCCCATTTTAAGAATTTATTATCAACATTATCAAAAACATGTAGCATAATAAATCCAAGTATAAATTCAAAGAAAATATTTAATACAAAATATTCCCCATTCATATAATGAACCATTAGCATAAAAGGAATTTGCGAAATCAAAGCAAATAACAACAATCTAATAAAGAATTTCTTTTTATTAGATGTATTCTTATAACCAATCACAAACTGAAAACAAAATAGAGGAAAGGCAATCCTCCCAAAATAATTTAGCCATGAATGGTGTCCCACAACAACATCACCAAAATGGTCCATAAACATCGTAACTACAGCAATCAATTTAATAACAAAACTACTCATATTAAACTCCTAAACATACATTTCAAAAGGAATCTTTTTAAGAGAAATAGTTAAATTATTAAGATAAGCCAAATCACTATCTGGATTATCAATAATGAATTTTATACTATAACTACATAAAAGCTGTGTAGACACTCCAAAACGCTTATTAATTTCATAAGAACCATATTTACCATCACCTATAATAGGAAGTCCAATATGAGCCAAATGAGCTCTAATTTGATGTGTTCTACCAGTATGTAAAGTAACATTAATCAAACTAGACTTTTTATTAACATTCTTTTGAATTAATTTATATGAAGTATGAATCTTAACAGCACCTTTTTGAGGTTGATCAGAAACATAAACAAGAGCTTTTTTGCTATCCTTAAATAAATAAGCATATTCATCAGCAAACTGCTTAGCAATACCATAACAACAAGCAATATAGTGTTTTTCAATTTTTTCAGTAGCAAATAAATCAACTATAGAATCAAGAGTTTCTGGGTTTTTAGCAAAAACAACCAGACCAATCGTATTTCTATCAATTCTATGGCAAGCTCTAATAAAATCATAATTCTTACCAAGTTTACTCTCCAATGAATTATCACCAACAACTTCAACATTTATAGGTTTATTAACTACTAATATATTATTATCCTCATAAACTTTATTAATTTTAAAATCAGAGATACCAAGCAAAATATCATCACTAATAAAAACTTGAATTTCATCATCTTCAAAAACCTCAACATTATCATTAATACGTTTACCATTTAATTTAATATCTTTTTTTCTAAGCGCTTTATAAACAGCATTAATTGACAATTTAGGAAAAACACCAGTTAAATAAGTAGTAAGTTTTTTTCCATCATTTTTATAATCAACTTTTAAATTTTTCATACAACCTCTTAAATATTAATATATCAGTATTTTAACATATTTGAATAAAAAAAACAAAAAAAGATACAAAAAAGTGTTGACAGAGTTGTAACAATATTGTACAATAATTCTTGTCAGGGAGAGATGACAACAATTAAATATGCAGGTGTAGTTCAATGGTAGAATTCCAGCCTTCCAAGCTGGTTATACGGGTTCGATTCCCGTTACCTGCTCCATATTAAAATGACTTAGATTAGATCTAAGTCATTTTTTAATATATAAATTTAAGAAATGATTAACAGATATCAAATATGCTAAAGTTATTAATCAAATGAAATATATTGTTTAGAATATTTAGGATCATAATTATATATCGAGATGCCCCAATTATTTATTTCTAGTGTTGCATCTTTATCACTATAATCATTAAGCATAGATGCTAAATCTTTTTCTAATGGCTTAATAAATTCATCATTGCTTAAATCATCATAATTTGCACCTTCACCAGTAGTTTTTTCAATCTCAGTAATTTTTTTGTTGTAAATATTAACTTCAACATTAATGAAATATGCTTTCTTTGTATCTTTATAATTTTCTTGATAAAAATATAAAGATATATATTTATTATGCTCTTTTTCAAAATGATAATTTATTTTAACTAATTTAGGATTCTTTTGATATTTTCTTACAATAGTAGTAATTTCGTTTGAAAGATCCTTTAAATTATATAAATTAGATTTTACAATATAATTAATTTTATAGTTATAGTGTCGAGTGTTAGTAATCTTCCAATCATGATTAGTTTGTATACAATATACTATTAACATTATCATAAAAATAGCCAAAGCATGAATAATGAGTTCAACTATAACAATTAAAACTTTTAACCAAATAGGAAAAATTTTCATATTACCACCTCCAAATAGAATCTCATTTTATTAACTTAAGCCTTAAACCACTAGAATAGCTAGTGGTTTAAGGATATTTATAAAAATTAATAGGATAAATAGGAACAAATCGAGATATAGAAGAATCGTATTGTAAAATATTAAAAGCATTTATTTTAATAGTTGTATCATTATAATTAGTAACTATAGATGTCAAATTTTGGTCTAAAATTTTAGTAAGTTCATCCGGATTTTTTATACCATCATAATCACTGGACTCATCACAATCAAATGCAAAAATTTTTTTGTCAGATATACCAAGTGAAACCCTAATCCAATATGATTTATCCGGATTTTTATAGTTTTTTTGAAAAAAATGTAGAAGAATTACACCAGTATATTTATCTCTTAAACCATAAGAAATATTAACTAATTTAGCATCACTTTTATATTTTCTCACAATAGAAGTAATTTCATTTGAAAAATTTCTTAAATCATATACATCTGATTTCACAGTATAATCTATATCATAGGTTTCATTATTAGTAATCTTACAATCAGGATTAGTTTGTATACAATATACTATTAACATTATCATAAATATAGCCGAAGCATGAATGATGAGCTCAACTATAACAATTAAAATTTTTAACCAAATAGGAAATTTTTTCATATTACAACCTCCAAATAAAATCAAATAATTATTTAACTACCAACCACGTATAATATTAAATATTATAAGACAAGCTCCTAGGAATCCTAGAATATGAATAATTATTTCTAATATAATAAGAAATATCTTTGCTAATATAATAAAAAACTTCTTCATATTGTTACTCCTTTAAAACTTTTTATAATTATATCAAAATAGAATAATAAAGTATATCAAAATTTAATGTTTCTAATAAAATAATATAATTGGGATATTAGAGTAAATAATGGAAAAAGAATCGAAAGAATATACAGAAAGAAATTACGGATTATATAAAATATTTGAGAAATATAATGAAGCAATGAGAGCTATTTCATAACTAAAGAGAAGAACTTTAGTTCTTCCCTTTAGTCATAATTATAATTTGTTGTAGAGACACCAGAATTATCCACATCTATAATCTTTCTGGTATCGATATTAATCATAGATTTTAAATAGTTTTCTAAAACTTTAGTAAGTTCATCCAGATTTCGGATACCATCATAATTACTGGATTCTTCAGAAGTGAATACTTTAATTTTTTTATTAAGAATGTTAATTGGAACCAAAATTAAATGTGATTTATCAGGATTTTTATAATTTTTTTTGAAAAAAATATAAATAAACTTCTTTATCAGAATTAGATCTTAGAAAATAAGTTATATGAACTAGTTTAGCATTCTTATTATATTTTCTTACAATAGGAGTAATTTCATCTGAAAGACCCTTTAAATTATATAAATCCGATTTTACAGTATAATTTATTCTATATCCTTTTTATTATTTCTATTTTGAAGATCAGGATTAGTTTTTATACAATATACTATTAACCTTACCATAAAAATAGCCGAAGCATGAATGATGAGCGCAACTATAACAATTAAAATTTTTGACCAAATAGGAAAAATTTTCATACCACGTATAATATTAAATACTAGAAGACAAGCTCCTAAAAATCCAAGAATATGAATAAATATTTCCAATATAATAAGAAATATCTTTGCTAATATAATAAAAAACTTCTTCATATTGTTACTCCTTTAAAACTTTTTATAATTATATCAAAATAGCATAATAAAGTATATCAAAATTTAATGTTTACTAATAAAATATAGAAATAAAAATTTGAATCTATTAATAAATACTGATAGATTATATAAAATTTAATATAATTAACCTGAAATATACGATAGTTATTAAATAATAGGAGGAGTTTATTGAATTATAAGAATAAACGAATAAAAAATGAACAAAATAGAGAAATGTAAAAGATGTGGGCTATATAAAAATCAGCTCCCATTATTAGATGAAATAAAAGAATCGGAAATAATGTGGGTTGGATTGTCAGCCAAAAAAGTTAATAATATAAATGAAACACATCCATTAGCAAATGATACAAATACTGGAAGAATAATAGAACAGATTGAAAATGAAATAAACCAGCATACATTTTATAAAACAAATTTAGTTAAATGTGTACCATTAAATGAAAAAACTAAATTAAGATATCCAACAACAAATGAAATGGAAGAGTGCTTAGAAAATTTAATATATGAAATCAGCTTAGTAAACCCAAAGGTTATATTAGTATTAGGAAAGCAAGCATATAATTTCATAATCAAAAAAGTAAAAATCAAAAACATATTTTATATAGAACATCCATCATATATATATGTTTATAAACGAAAAGAAATAAATTCATACATCGATAAAGTTAAAAAATTAATTGAAAACAATATTTAAAAATTCATTATAAAAATATATAAAAGTAATATTTTTAAAATTGAATTGAAAGATACCGTATGCTATACTCACTTCAGAAATAAAATACGCATAAAAAGGAGATTAGTTATGGAAATCAAGGTAATTGCATCAACAAAAGTAGGATATGTTATGCCAAAAGATGAAGCAGTTGATTTTTCAGGAAAATCAGCAGGAATTTGTTATCTACCAGATACAGTAGAAACATTATTTGCAGAAGCACCAGAGAAAACACAAAGAAGAGCAGATGGAAATATAAAGTCAGGACACCACAGTGTATTTGGCCATCCAACATATAATTTATGCCTTGAAGGAATTCCAAAAATACTTGCAATGATATTAAACAATGAAAAAATATATAATACATCAGAAAAGTCAGCAAGATATACACACATGGAGCCATCACCACAGGAAAAAGAACTATATGAAAAATGGATTGAAATATTCAAAGAACAAATACTTACTCAATATCCAAAATTTGAAGACAAAAGAGCTCTTAAACTAGCTCAAGAAAATGCAAGATACCTTATAAGTGTATTTACACCAGCAACAGTAATGGAATACACAGTAAACTTTGGACAATTAAATTATATTATCAATTGGGCAAAAGACTATATCAAAAATGCAGAAGAAAATGCATTCTCAATTAAATTAAAAGAAACCTTTAAAGAATTTTTAGCAGCCATGCCAGATTTAGAAATAGAAGGATTGGATTCAAGAAATAAAAATCGTAATTTCTCATTATTTGCAAAACGAAAAAATCGAAATGAAGAATTCGGAGAAAATTATTCAGTAACATATTTAGCAAGCTTTGCACAATTAGCACAAGCACAAAGACATAGAACACTATCTTATGAAATGACATTATTAGATGAACCAAAATACTACGTACCACCAATAATTGCAGGAACAAACTTAGAGAAAGAATGGCTTAAAGATATATCATCATTAAAAGAGTTTTTCCCACAAGGAATGTTGGTACAAGTAAATGAAAGAGGAACAATAGAAAATTTTGTATTAAAATGCATGGAACGTCTATGTGGATTTTCACAATTAGAAATTATGCAAGAAACAAAAAATATAATGAATAAATATCTTGAAGCAACAAAAGATAAACCAGAACTTTACCAATATTTACTACCATATTCAAGAGGTGCACGCTGTACTTTTCCAGGCTGGAAATGTGACTCACCATGCGTATTTGGTGGATATGGAGCAATGATTAGAAATATATAGATTTTTTAAAATGTAAAAGGAGGCTATTATGAAAAATAAGACTATATTAATTATTTTAATTGTATTAGCTTTAATATGCATTCCAATTGTAATTATAGGAATAAAAGATAAAAGAATAGTGCCAGAAAAAGTATTATCAAAACAAGAATTTGAAGCCCAAAGACAAGCAGAAAAAGAGAAAATAACTAAAGAATTAATAAACAATAATGATTCTTCAAAAAATAATAATCAAGAAGATGATTATTTAACAAAAGAACATGAAAGATTGAAAAAGGAAAGTGATGAACAATATAATAAAATTGAAAATATCATAGAAAGATTTCATTCAAAAGAGTATAAAGAATCAAAAGCTAAAATGATCGAAAACCAAAGTAAAATGTCAGGAGATGAATTATATCAACAACCATATACTAAAAATATAATTCATTTAGTAATTGATATTATTGAAAATAAAAATATAGATTCAAAAGAAAAAGAAACATTAAAAGAATTTATAAAAGAGCAAGTAGTAAATTACAAAGATGACGTAGAAATGAATGAAAAAATGAATAAAGCTCTAAATAAGTAATAACAAAAATCAATCCACTTGACCACTGGGTTGATTTTTTTATGAAAATATTTATTTTACAAATATAAAGATATATAATGTTACTGATAAAACAAAACTGAAAGGAGACACAATGGGACTAACACTAAAAGAAGTATCAAAAAGCTTTGGAACAAATAAAGCAGTTGATACAGTATCATTAACATTGGATACACCAGGAGTATATGGTTTATTAGGAACAAATGGTGCAGGAAAAACAACAATAATAAGAATGTTATTAGGAATTATCAATAATGATAGTGGTGAAATAACATGGAATGACAAAAAGTAAGCCGTGAAACAGTAAACTTCGGGTATTTACCAGAAGAAAGAGGCGTATATCAAAAAATAAAGATTAGAAATCAATTGATGTATTTCGGAGAATTAAAAGGCATGAAAAAAGAGGATATAATAGCATCAATTGATAAATGGTCAAAAAAATTAAAAGTAGAACAATACATGAATATGACAGCAGACAAACTATCAAAAGGAAATCAACAAAAGATTCAATTTATGATAGCAATATTACATAATCCAGAATTAGTAGTGCTAGATGAACCATTTAGTGGATTAGATCCAGTCAATTCAGAATTATTAAAAAATATAATCGTTGAATTAGTAAAAGACGGAAAATATGTAATAATGTCAGCACATCAAATGCAAACAATAGAAGAGTTTTGTGAAAACATTTTAATTTTAAATAAGGGCAAAACAGTGTTGCAGGGGAATCTATCAGAAATAAAAGAAGGATATCCAGCAAACCGTTTGAGTTTAAATACAAAACAAGATGTAACAAAATACATAGAAGAAAATGACATGGAAATTGAAGTAGTTGCAAACAACAATTATAAAATTAAAATAAATAATGAAGAGCAAGCACATAAACTCTTAAAAGAACTTATAGATAATAATATAGTAGTCAATAAATTTGAAATTCAAAAACCTACATTAAACGACATATTTATAGAAAAGGTGGGTGAAAAACATGAGAGATATATTAATAGTAACAAAGTTTACACTAATAGAAGTATTAAAGAAAAAGGCATTTATAGTATCAACAATAATAATGATTTTAATGATTATTTTAGCATCAGCATTCACAAAAATAATCCCAAAGCTAGCAGATAGCAATGAAAAAGACAAAGTATTGATTGTAGATAATGATAACATATTCGAAAATCAATTAAATACAATGAATGAATTAGGATTAAATAATGAATTCATCATTGCAAAGGAAAAGACATCATTAGCAGATGTTAAAACTAAAATAAAAAACAAAGACATAAAAAAAGGAATTATAATTAGTAAAGCTGAAGGAAAAATTAAAATAGAATATGTAGTTGAAAACACTTCATTAATGATGAATTCACCAGTGGATATTCAAAAAGCATTGAAAGAAATTTATTCACGAAATCAATTAAAAAAGTTAAATTTAACACAGCAACAAATTCAATCATTGGAACCAAACTTTGAATATACAATAGTATCAAGCCAAGAAAAAGATGCAAATAAAAATATCACGGTAATATTAGCATTAACAGGATTGCTTTTTGCTGCAATATATACATTTGCATACCAGGTTTCAACATCAATCACAACAGAAAAAACATCTAAAATAGTTGAGACACTTGTAACATATACAAAGGCAAGAAATATTGTATTAGGAAAAACATTTGGAATAGGATTAGCAGGATTAATACAATTATTAATCATTGCCATTATATCAATTTTTAGTATTAATACATTTGTAGACAAAAATATGTTATCAGCATTCCTTGATTTATCAACAATAACACCAGCACTTGGAATAACAATAGTAGTTTACTTTATACTAGGATATATGGAATATGCTTTATTATATGCATTAACTGGATCATTTGTAAGTAATCCAGAAGAAGTTAAAGCAGCAGCAACACCTGCATCATTGATTGCAGTAATGAGCTTTTACTTAGCATATTTTACAATAATGAGCCCAACAAGCAACCTAAATTCAATAGCATCAATAGTACCATTTTCATCACCATTCTCAGCACCATTTAGAGTAATGCTTGGCGTAACTACACCAAGGGAAATGATAATGTCAGTACTAATATTAATAGCGACAAATATATTAATTGCACACATTGCAATAAAGGTATATACAAACGCAATAATAAATAATGGCACAAAACTAAGTTTAAAAGAAATAATAAAAATGTATAAAACTAAATAATAGCAATAAAATCAGTACATGTTGTACTGATTTTTTTGTCTTAAATTATTGACAACAAATAAAAAAGTGATAAATTACTAACACTATTAGTGAAAAAGGAGTGCGAATGGAAACTTCAGAAATAGTCAAAGAAATAATGGAGATTTTTATAAAACCTAAAAATAACAAACACCAAATACAAGAAATAATCGGAGAATTATCAAAAGGTGAAGTAGGTATTTTAGCTTATTTACTTAATGTAAATAATAATATTTCATCAAATGAATTAGAAAAACATTTACAAGTAAGTAGCGCAAGAATAGCAAGCACATTAAATAGTTTAGAAAAGAAAGGCTTAATAAAACGCAACAAATCAGAAGAAGACAAACGAAAAATAATAATATCAATCACAAAAAATGGCAGAACAACAATTGAAAAGCATCGTGAAAAAGTAGAAAGATATTTAAGAAGAATGGTAGAAACTTTAGGAGAAAAAGATTCATTAGAATTCATAAGAATAGTAAAAAGAATAAAAGAAATAAGTTGTAAATCAATAACAGAAGACTAAAAGGAGAAAAAATGCTAAAATTATTTAAAAAATTCAGTAAAAAAGACATATTATTTATAATAATTTCAATAATTATGATAATAGCTCAGGTATATCTAGATTTAAAAACACCTGATTATATGTCTGAGATTACACAATTAGTAAAAACACAGGGAAGCCAAATGTCAGAAATTTGGAAAAACGGAAGTATGATGTTAGTATGTTCACTAGGAAGCCTAATATTAACAATAATAACAGGATATTTAGTAGCGAATGTAGCAGCAAATCTTTCAAAAAATATTAGAAAAGAGATATTCGAAAAAGTTGAAAGTTTAGGATTGCATGAAGTAAAAGAATTTTCAACGAGTAGTCTAATAACAAGAACAACAAATGATATATCTCAAATACAATCATTTGTTGCAATGGGATTACAAGTATTAGTAAAAGCACCAATTACTGCAATATGGGGAATAAGAAAAATCCTAAATAAAGGATGGGAATGGAGTGCAGCAACAGGAATAGCAGTTTTAGTATTACTAATTGCAGTAGCACTAATTGTAGTTTTTGTACTACCTAAATTTAAAAAGATACAGAAACTAACGGATAAATTAAATGGAAAAGCAAGGGAAAATATAACAGGAATAAGAGTTGTAAGAGCATTTAATGCAAGTAAATATCAAGAAGAAAAGTTTGATGCTGTAAATGCAGAGCTAACAGATACACAATTATTTAATCAAAAATCATTCGCAGTAATGCAACCACTAATGTATATTGTAATGTATCTATTAACATTATCAATATATTTAATAGGAATTAAATTAATTAATGATGCATTATTAGCAGACAGAATAGTAATTTTCGGAAATATGATAGTATTTTCAAGTTATGCAATGCAAATAATCATGTCATTCTTAATGTTAGTAATGATATTTATAATGTTACCAAGAGCAGAAGTATCTGCAGGCAGAATTAAAGAAGTGTTAGAAACAAAAGATAGCATAAAAGATGGAAACAAAGGAATTTTAGATGTTACAGAAAAAGGAACTGTCGAATTTAAAGATGTATCATTTAAATATCCTGATGCTTCAGAGTATTTATTGGAGAAAATATCTTTTAAAGCAAATAAAGGTGAAACAGTAGCATTTATTGGTTCAACAGGAAGTGGAAAATCAACATTAGTAAACTTAATACCAAGGTTTTATGATGCAACAGAAGGTGAAGTTTTAGTAGATGGACAAAATGTCAAAGACTATACACAAGCAGAATTAAGAAATAGAATGAGCTATATTCCACAAAAAGCAATGTTATTCGATGGAACAGTAAAATCAAATATTGTATATGGTGATAATGGAAAATCAAAAATAACACAAGACAAGATAGAAGAAGCATTAAAAGTAGCACAAGGTGAAGAATTTGTATTAAAAATGGATGGAAAATATGATGCAACAATATCACAAGGTGGAACTAATATTTCTGGAGGACAGAAACAAAGGTTATCAATAGCAAGAGCTATTGCAAGAAATCCAGAAATATACATATTTGATGATTCTTTTTCTGCACTTGATTACAAAACAGATAAGATATTAAGAAAAGCATTAAAAGAATATACTAAAGATGCAACAACACTAATAGTAGCACAAAGAATAGGTACAATAATGCATGCAGACAAAATTATTGTATTAGATAATGGAAAATGCGTAGGAATAGGAACACATAAAGAATTATTAAAAAATTGTGAGGTGTATAAAGAAATAGCACTATCACAATTAACAAAGGAGGAATTAGAAAATGCCTAATAATAGAGGATTATCAACAAATCCAAATGACAAAGCAAAAAATTTCTCTGAGTCATTAAAAAGATTATTAAAAGAATTAAAAAGCTTTAAAATAATAATTATTATATCAATAATATTAGCAATATTTGGATCAATATTTTCAATAATAGCACCAAAAAGACTAGCAAAATTAGTTGATGAAATATCAAAAGGATTAGTAGTAAATACACAAAATATTCAAGAATTAGAAAAACAAATATCAATAAATCAATTACAAAAAAATGTAATAATTGACGGAAAAGAAATTAGTGTACCAGATCAAATTAAAACAATGCAAGTAATGCAAACATTAAATCAAAGCAATGGAACTAATGCAAAAGACCTATATAGCAAAATTGAACAATTACCACAATCAGTTCAAGAAATAATAAAACCAAAAATGAATATAGAAAATATAAAGAAAATAACTATTATATTAGTAATAATTTATATTTTAAGTTCATTATTTACATATTTTGAACAATATTTAATGGCAGAAACTTCAAATAGATTCGCAGAAAATTTAAGAAAAAGAATTTCACAAAAAATTAATAAGCTACCATTAAAATATTTTGATAAGAATCAAACAGGAGATATTTTATCAAGAGTAACAAATGATGTAGACACAGTAGCACAAACATTAAATCAATCATTAGCAACACTTGTATCAGCAGTGGTACTATTTTTTGGAACATTAATTATGATGTTTTATACAAACTGGATAATGGCAATAACAGCAGTATTATCAGTAATGTTTGGATTTATATTTATGGGATTAGTTTTAGCTAAATCACAAAAATATTTTGCAGCAAGACAAACTGAATTAGGAAAGCTAAATTCACATGTAGAAGAAGTATATTCTAATTTAGTAGTAGTAAAAGCATATAATGGACAAAAAGAATCAAGTGAAAAATTTGATAACTTAAATGAAAATGTATATGAAGCAAACAGAAAAAGTCAGTTTATATCAGGACTAATGATGCCAATGATGCAATTTGTTGGCAATTTTGGATATGTAGCAGTATGTATAGTAGGAGCATTATTAGCAAACAGTGGAAAAATTACATTTGGAGTAATAGTAGAATTTATGACTTATGTAAGATTATTTTCATCACCTTTATCACAAATTGCACAATCATTTACAAGTATGCAATCAACAGCAGCAGCATCAGAAAGAGTCTTTGAATTCTTAGATGAAGAAGAATTACCAAAAGAAAATGCTAAGGAAATATTAAATCCAGAAGAAGTTAAAGGAAATATATCATTTGAACATGTTTATTTTGGATATGATAAAACAAGAGATATAATTAAAGATTTCACAGTAAACGTAAAGCCAGGACAAAAAATAGCAATAGTTGGTCCAACAGGCGCAGGCAAAACAACAATAGTAAATTTATTAATGAAATTTTATGAAATTAACTCAGGAGATATCAAAATAGAAGGCATAAGTACAAAAGATTTAAGCAGAGAAAACATTGCATCATTATTTACAATGGTACTACAAGATACATGGCTATTTGAAGGAACAATACGAGAAAATATTGCATTTAATAGAGATAATTTAACAGATGAGGAAATATATGCAGTATGTGACAAAATAGGAATAACCCATTTTATAAAATCATTACCAGAAGGTTTAAATACTCAAATAAATGAAAATGATTCAATATCTGCAGGGCAAAAACAATTAATAACAATTGCAAGAGGAATGCTTGAAAAAACACCATTCTTAATCTTAGATGAAGCAACTTCAAACGTTGATACAAGAACAGAAGAATTAGTACAAAAAGCAATGGATAAATTAACAGAAGGAAGAACTTCGTTCATAATAGCACATAGATTATCAACTATTAAAAATGCAGATATAATTTTAGTAATGAACGATGGAAATATTGTAGAACAAGGCAATCATGAAGAATTAATGAAAAAAGATGGCTTTTATGCCAAATTATATAATTCACAATTTGAATTATAAAATAGTATCGGACAAACTCAGTATAAATGCAGAGTTTGTCTTTTTATATTATATAAAAGATAAATTAAAATATTTATAAAACTCTTTTGCAACTAATATAAAAATAATGTATAATAACACCGAAAAGAGGGAGAAATGGAAGCAACACTACAAATATTTATAAAAGCATTAAATAATTTTTTAAAACAAACAGAATATAAAGAGTATAAGGTAAGTGACAGACAATTCGTATATTTACTAGCAAATAAATCAGTAGTATCAGTATTAATAAGAAAAGATTTAGGAAAAAATCATATCATAGTCGAAGAAATATTTGATACAGATGCAGAAAGGTCAGAATTGGAATATTTCTGCAAAAAATATTATACAGAGTGGGTCACATTTTTTAGATTTGACGGAACAATTATGCAACAAAGAGCATTTAAAGGAGTTCCACAATTTGAAACAATATTAAAGAAAATACCAGAATTAGAATTAGAAAAACGCTATAATGAGTGGCCAGGAATAAAAACTGAATTTATAGTATATAAATTAGAAGAATCAAATAAAAAGGGTTATGCATTAATAAAAGCTCAAATGTTTGAAAAAGTAATAAATCCAGATGATATTGAAACAAGATTAATTGAATATATTAGAGAATCAATTGATAAAGAAAGTTTCACAAAAGAAGGATATTTAATACATAATGGATTTATAGATATAATATTTGACAAAGAATTTGTAGAGATAATTCAAAATAGATATTTAAATCAAATAAAAGATAGTGAAAAAAATATAAGATATCAAATACCGGATTTAATTAAATATACAATAGAAGATTACACAAAAGAAAAAGATTCAATTGATATTTTTAATAAAGTTCATAATAAAAAATTTATAAGACAGGAAATGACACAAGGAAAGCCTGTTTATAAACCAGAAATACAACATATATTACCAAAATTTAAAGATAGAAATAAGGAATATTGTTATGTATTAGTAGAATATTTAGACAATCCAGAAAAACCACTATACTATATTTCAGAAGATTTTGAAATCAAAGTAGGAGATATTGTTTTAGTAGGATTTGCAGGATATGAAAGACTTGGAAGAATAGTATCTGTAGAAAAATATGACATATTAGATGTTCCATACCCTATAACAAAAACAAGAAAAGTAATAAGTAAAATGGAAGATTTTGCACAATTAAAAGAATATGGAGTACCAATACCAGAAGAATTTTTAGAAGACATTGAAGATGACGATATAGAAGAATTTGAAGAAGATATGGAAGAATTATCAGAACATATAAATCAAACAAAAGAAGCATATCACGTCATAAAAGTAACTACAAAAACTAAACAATCAGCAGATGAAATTACAATAGCTTTATATAAAAAACATTTAATAGCATCATCAAAGTTAACAATAACAGAATCAACATATATATGGCGTAACACTCCAATAACAGAAGAAAGATATAAATTAGAAATGATATCAAGAGGAGATAAATTAAGTCAATTAAAATATGTGCTAGAAGAATTAAATGATAGAAAAAATTCTAAAATATTTGGAGCAGAAATGAATAATATACCTAATTATATGAAGGAACAAATAAACCAATATTTAGATGTTAAGAGTAATGGAGAAAAATGATAACAAAAGAAGAATTAAAAAGTAGGATAGAAAGACATTTTAGAAATAATAAAATTGATATTTTTATTAAATCATGTATAATAAATTATTTATTTGATAAAGCAAAATATGAATCAAAATATATAGAAGAAAAAGCATTATTAAGTATGATTGATAAAAATATTTATAATTTATCAATAAATTTAATAAAAGTGATACAAATAAAGCATAAAAAAGAAATATATATAGAGTATAATAAAGAGGCAAAGACATTATCATATTGTATAGTTCAGCAATTTAGAGGGATTCAAGAAAAAAACTTTGTATTAACAGAATTTAAAGCAATGCTATATACAACTCTAGAAGAAATATCAAATTTATATTTGAAGAAAAATGAAATAGTATCAAATGGATTTTATTTAGGAAATTCACCAAAAATAGAATCATTAGTAAATATATTTTCAGATTTAGAAGCTACATTATATCTTAATTTAGATAAAAGATATCAAATAAATTTAGATAATAGATATTATATAATATCAAGACACATAAGTAATAATAGTGAAGTTCTAGGCTATGCAGAAATAATAAAAAAGCTAGTAGGTGAAAAATTCTATTATTATGCAATAAATAATCCAAAACTTTATAGTGAAAAACTTAAAGAAACATTTACAAATAAATATGGAGATTTTGGATTAATAGAGAGTTATTTAGTAGCAATAAAACATGAACAAAATATATCAAGAAAAATACAATATCATAAGCAAATATCTGAATTATTATATAGATATAGTCAAAAAGCAAATTTAAAAGATATAGAAATATATTTAATAAACTATAAGGAGGAATAAATGGATTATTTAATGACATTCATTGAAGGTATTGCAAGTTTTATATCACCATGTGTACTTCCAATGTTGCCAATATATATATCATATTTTGCTGGAAAAGATGAAGAAAAGAAAAATAAAACATTGATAAATGCATTAGGTTTTGTCCTAGGGTTTAGCATAATTTTCATAATATTATCAATTTTTGCAAGCACATTTGGAAAAATGATAGCCAGCCATTTAAAATACATAAAAATAATATTTGGAATAATAATTATAATATTAGGACTAAATTATATAGAAATAATAAAGCTCAAATTTTTAAATAAGGAAAATAGAGTTAAGTCAAATGTAAAGAATCTAAACTTTTTTAAGTCATTAATTTTTGGCATGGCATTTTCAATAAGCTGGACACCATGTATAGGAACATTTCTAGCATCAGCACTATTGTTAATATCAAGCAAAAGTGAAACAATTAAAGGAATCTTATTAATAACATCATATTCAATAGGATTAGGAATACCATTCATTATATCAGCACTATTGATAGATAAAATGAAAAAAGTATTCGACACAATAAAAAAACACTACAATATAATCAGAAAAATATCAGGAATAATACTAATAGTAATGGGAATTATAATGATATTTAGATAGGAGAAAAAATGAAAGAAAAAATAATATATATAGTATTAGCAATATTATTTATTGCAGTTTTAATAGGAATAAGTCTTGGAACAGGCAAAAAAGCAGAAAAAACAAAAGTTGAAGCGGCAAATTCAGTAATACCAGTAACATCAGCTAACTTCGAACAAGAAGTATTAAATTCGGATAAAAGAGTATTAGTAGACTTTTATGCAGATTGGTGTGGACCATGTAAAATATTGTCACCAAGAGTAGCAGAAATAGCAAATGAAAATAAAGATTTAAAAGTAGTAAAAATTAATGTTGATCAAAATGAAGACTTAGCAAGAAAATACAATATTTCATCAATGCCAACATTATTAGTTATAGAAAAAGGAAAAGAATTAAACAGAGCAGTAGGAGCACTAAGTAAAAGTAAAGTTTTAAAATTTGTAAGAGAAGCAAAATAAAAATACAAAGGCATAAATGGGAAATATATGGATAAAAATAAAAAAAGGATAACAATAATTTTATCAATAGTAATTGTATTAATTATATTAATAGTTGCAAGTGTAACAACAATTATTTTATTTAATAAAAAGAAAAAATCAGCAATAGAAGCTAAAACAGAATTAGCTAAAATTGTAAGCGAATTAGGAATTCAAGATAAAAACATTGAATATGGAACAAACTTCAATTTAGCGAATTTCAAGATTCCTAATGATGTAAAAGTATTAATAGATGGTGAAGAAATAACAAACACATATACATTTAAAAATTTAGGAAAAACAGCTATTACATTTGAAAAATTAGATAACAAAGGACAAAAAGAAACAGAAACAATTAATGTAAATATAGTTGATACAAAACAACCAGAAATAATTGGAGCAGAGGACAGAACAGTTAAACAAGGTGAAACAATTGATTTAAAAGAAAACATTAGAGTAGAAGACAATACTGACGAATTAATTGATGTATCAGTTATTGGCAAAGTGGATACAAATGTACCGGGAGAATATGAAATAACATATATTGCAACAGATCAATCAAATAACTCATCAGAAAAGAAAATAAAAATCAAAGTGGAAGCTGATCCAAATGCAGTAGCTAATAATAAGGACAATAATAATAAGGCAAATGACAATAAAAATAATGCGCAAAAAGTAGTAAATACGCAGCCAAACAATAGTAATGCAAAATCAGAACAAAAAGTTACTGAAAAAACAAAACAACAAACACAAACTCAACCAATGCAACAATCACAAACCAAACAGCAAGCACAACCAACACAGCCAGCACCAAAACCACAGCCAACTCCAGAACCAGCGCCAACACCAAAGCCACAACCAACGCCACAGCCAAAGCCAAAAGAAAATAAAGTAATATATGCAAATTTATCAAACTTTGAACAAATAGTATTGAAATCAACTAAACCAGTTATTGTTGATTTTTATACAGAAACCTGCGGAATTTGTAAATATATTTCTCCAATAATGGATGAAATGGCAAAAGAAAGGACTGATTTTAAGATAGTAAAGATTGATGCAAATAAAAATTTTGCTTTAGCGAATAGGTATAATTTTAGATTAGTTCCAACATTAATAGTATTTAGAGATGGTAAAGAACTAAAAAGAATAACTCAGCCAAGAAGTAAATCAGAAATATTAAGTCTTACAAGGTAATATAAAATGAATAGATGTAAATGGGCAATGAATGTAAATGAAATATATACAAAATATCATGATGAAGAATGGGGAGAACCTATTCATGATGATCAAAAGCTATATGAAATGTTAATATTAGAATCATTTCAAGCCGGATTATCATGGAATTGTATATTAAATAAAAGAAAAAATTTCAAAAAAGCATTTGATAATTTTGATATCAATAAGATAATAAATTACGATGAAAATAAGATTAAAGAATTGCAAAACAATGAAGGCATAATAAGAAACAAATTAAAAATAAAAGCAACAATAAATAATTCTAAAATATTTAAACAAATACAAAAAGAATATGGAATTTTTGATAAATATATCTGGAGCTTTACAAATAATGAAACAATATATGAATTAGATAAAGTAAGTTCAGAATTATCAGATACAATTTCAAAAGATTTAAAACAAAGAGGCATGAAATTTGTTGGAACAATAATAATTTATTCATATTTACAAGCGATTGGAATTATAAATTCACATGAACCACAATGCTTTAAACATCACAAAATATAGATTAATAATAAAAAAGGAATGGCAACAACCATTCCTTTTCTACTTTTAAATTGTTAGAATAGCATTTCTAGCTAATTCATCACATCTATTATTATATTTTACATTTGAATGACCTTTAACTTTATTAAAGGTAACTTTATGAATCTTAGTTAAATTATATAGTTCAAGCCAAAGTTCTTTATTTTTAACAGGTTCTTTTTTAGAATTGACCCAATTATTTTTAATCCAATTATTAATCCAATCTTTTTCAAAACAATTAACAACATATGCACTATCACTGTAAATATTAACATTACAAGGCCTTTTAAGAGCTTTAAGCCCTTCAATAACAGCAGTAATCTCCATAACATTATTAGTAGTATTAGGATTAGCACCACTAAGTTCTTTTTCAATACCATTAAAAATCAAAACAGCTCCCCAGCCACCAGGACCAGGATTACCAGAACATGCCCCATCAGTATATAAAATTATGTTATCCATAAATAAACCTCTTAAAATTGAATTTCGTATAAATCTATGCTATTATAACAATTAATTTAAGAATACGCAATAAGAGGAGATAATATGGGAAAAAGGATAGGAATTATTGCAGAATATAATCCATTTCATAATGGACATTTATATCAAATACAAAAAGCAAAAGAATTAACAGGTGCAGATACAGTAATTGCAGTAATGAGTGGGAATTTTACACAAAGAGGACACACCTCATTAATCAATAAATTTGAAAAAGCAAAAATAGCATTGCAAAATGAAGTAGATATGGTAATCGAATTACCAACAATATACAGTATTTCAAGTGCAGAGAATTTTGCATTAGGGGGCATCAAAATACTAAATGAAATAGGAGACATAGATTACTTAGTATTTGGAATTGAAGAAGAGAATCTTGAGAAATTACAAACAATTGCAGATGTGTTAGTAAATGAAGATAATGAATTTAAAAGAAATATCAAAGAAGAGTTGGATAAAGGAAATTCGTATCCAAAAGCAAGAGAAATAGTATTAAAAAAAGTATTATCAAGTGAAAATGTGGAAAATATAATGCAAAAACCAAACAACATATTAGCAATCGAATATTTAAAAGCATTAAAAATCACCAATAGTAAAATAAAACCATTTGCAATAAAACGAAAGAACACAATGCATAATGATGAAAATATAAATGAAAACTACGCATCAGGAACATATATTAGAAAATTATTTATAGAAAATAATTTTAATGAAATAAAAAAAGTGGTGCCCAAATACACTTATGAGAGATTATTAGAATTAAAAAATCATGGAACCTATGTAACATCAATAAACGATTTTTCAGATATTATAATATACAAGATAAGAACAATGACAAAAGAAGAAATAAGCCAAATAGCAGATGTAAATGAAGGCCTTGAAAATAGTATCAAGCTTGCATCAACAAGCTGCAAAACAATTGATGAAATAGTAGACAAAGTAAGTACGAAGAGATATACAAAAACTAGAATATCAAGAATATTAACATATATATTATTGTATATAACAAAATCAGAAATGGAACAATCGAAAAATGCTAATCAATATATAAGAGTGCTTGGAATTAATAAAAAATGTGAAGGAATTTTAAAAACAATAAATAATGATAAATTAATCACATCACTAAAGAAATTTGAAGAAAATAATGGAGAAAATCAATTATTAAATATTGATAAAAAAGCAACAGAAATATATACAATTAAATATCAAAAATCAGTACAGGCAAACCTAGATTATACATCAAAATTTATCATCAAAATATAATATTACAATTGAGTTACATTCATTGAATAAGTAAAGACTTAATAATATAATACTAAAGAGAAAATAGCGAGGAGAAAACTATGGGAGAAGAGACTTTTGCAGAATATTTCTTAAACGAAATAGACTTTAACAAAAAATTAAATATTGTATATTTCTTAAAAAAGAAAACAGGAATATTCTATGATAATTCAGTAGTATTTAAAACAGTTATTTTGAAATTATTTTTGGATTATTTACATCAAGAATATCCAGAAGAACAAATAGATGATAACATAGTAATATCAGCAAGATTATTATGTGATTGTAAAAAAATATTAAATTCAAGAAATCAAGAAGAAATAAGAATGTATGCTGGTAGAGGAGCAGAATTTTTATCAATGCTAGGATTTGATAAAAGATTTTGTAGAATATGCGAAGGTGTAAATAGATATACAATCCAAGAAAATAGAGAACCAGAAAGTGATTTACTAGAATTAACAGACCATTTTGGAGGAATGTTATTAGATAGACCAGAAAGAATTGCAATGGAAGTAGATGAAGCATTAGTATTATTAGTAAATAGAAATCTAAAAGGAAAATATAATAAATATTTAGATAAATTTGTAGATTTCGTAAATTATGCAGAAACTCTTGAAATCACAAAGGAGGTTTAATATGAAAATTGTTGGTGGAATGACATATTTAAAAGAACAAGCAAATAGAAGAATAATAAATGTACCAAAATTTATAGATGTAATGTTAACAGAATTAGATAGATTTGAAGAAGCAGATTCAAAAAAACGAAATTTAATTATTTCAGGGAAATCATCATTAGAAATTAATTTTTCAGCAAATGAGTTAGCAACAGATATTGATAAAATGATGAAACAAATTGAAAGACCAGAAATAGAAGAAATCGAAGAAAATATAATAATGTAAATTAAGTAGAGAAGGATAACTTCTCTATTTTTATGAAAGGAACAACAATGGAAATATTTGCAGATTTACATGTACACATAGGAAGAAGTGAAAATAATAAACCAATAAAAATTACAGCAGCAAAATCATTAAATTTCGCTAACATTGCAAAAGAATGTTATGAAAGAAAAGGAATAGATGTAGTATCAGTAATTGATTGTGCATCACCATACGTAATAGAAGACATAGAAAATTTTTTAAAAACAGGTGATGCCTATGAATTAGAAGAAGGTGGAATAATATATAAAAACAAAGTATGTATAATATTAGGCGCAGAAATAGAAACATCAGAAAAGAATGAAGATGGAAAAACAGGAAGTGCACATAATTTATGCTATTTCCCAAAATTAGAAGACATTAAAGCATTTTCAAAAGAAATGTCAACACATATTAAAAATATAACATTAAGTACTCAAAGAGCAAATATATCAGGATATGATTTAATAGACATAGTAGAGAAATATAATGGATATTTAGTGCCAGCACATGTTTTCACGCCATTCAAAAGCTATTATGGAAATTGTACAAAAAGATTAGAAAGAATATTTAAAGAAAAATATAACAGAATATTCGCAATAGAATTAGGATTAAGTTCAGATACACACTTAGCAGATACAATATCAGAATTAGGAAATAAAAACTTTTTAACAAATTCAGATGCACATTCATTACCTAAAATAGCAAGAGAATATAATGAATTAGAAGTGCAAGATATAAACTTTAAGGAAGTATTTAAAGCTATAAAAGGAGAAGAAGGAAGAAGAATTATTGCAAATTTTGGATTAGATCCAAAGCTAGGAAAATATAATAGAAGCTATTGTGAAGATTGTGAAAGACAAATCGAAACAGAACCACCAGCAATTATATGTGACAAATGTGGTTCAAATAAACACATAACAATGGGAGTTTATGATAGAATTGTAATGATTAAAGACCAGGAGTCAAAATCACCTAAAAATAGACCAGTTTACAATTACCAATATCCATTACAATTTATACCAGGAGTTGGTCCAAAAGTAATTAATAAATTACTAGAAGCTTATGGAACAGAAATGACAGTTCTAAATAAAATAACAAAAGACGATATCGAATCAGTAGTAGGTGAAAAATTGTCAGAAGTCATTAATTTAGCGAGAAAAGGAGATTTACATATAAAAGTTGGTGGAGGAGGAGAATACGGAAAAATAGAGAAATAATCCAATAAGTCTTTACTTTTTGCTAAAAAAATGATATAACATAACAAGTTGATAGAAACAAAAATAAAGGAAAGATGGAAGTATAATGGATAAGGAAATAAGACAATTTTTAGAATTTTTACAAATGGATAAAAAATTATCAGATAATACACTACAATCATATAGAAGAGATATCTTACAGTTTGAAAGATATTTAAATGACAAAAAGATAAACTATACTGAAATAACAGAAGAAAACATTGAAGAATACATGGAATATCTAAAAAGCGTTGGAAAGAAAAGCTCAACAATTTCAAGAAGTTTAGCAACAATAAGATCTTTTTATCAATATCTAATAAAAAATAAGAAAATTGAAACAAATCCAACAAGTAAGGTTCCATCACCTAAAATAGAAAAAAGAGTTCCATCAGTATTAACTTCAGAAGAAGTAGAATTATTATTAGATCAACCAAATGAAGTTGATTTAAAAGGTATAAGAGACAAAGCAATGCTTGAATTCGCTTATGCAACAGGAATGAAGGTTACTGAAATAATGAATTTAAACATTGATGATGTTGATTTAAAAAATGCAACAGCAACATCAAGAGTATCAAAAAAGGTAAGAGTTGTTCCAATAGGACAATATTCTTTAAGAGCCTTAAAAGAATATATAAAAAAGGCAAGACCAATCTTGATAAAAGACGAAAGTAACAAAGCATTATTTGTGAACTTAAATGGATCAAGATTAACAAGACAAGGATTCTGGAAAATAATTAAATATTATAAGGAACAAGCACATATTTCAAAAGATATAACACCATATATTTTAAGACATTCATTTGCAACACATTTGCTACAAAATGGAGCAGATCTTAAAGCAATCCAAGTAATGCTTGGACATTCAGATATATCATCAACACAAGTATATGCACAATTCCAAACACCAGAATTAAAAGAAGTTTATAAAAAAGCTCATCCAAGAGCATAACGAAAAATATATTAGAAGCTTAAATGTTATAATCAAATTAACATTTAAGCTTCTTTTTAGTTGACTAATTAAATAAAATAACATAAAATAAAAGTGTAAGATATTTATAAATAATAATTTTATTATATATATTGTACATTGAAAATTTAATAGAGAGGTATATTAGTATGGACATAATTATTAATGTTGCCATCTTTTTAATCTCAGCAATCATATTTTCGATTATAGGATACATTATGAGAAAAAAGACTGCAGAAAGAAAAATCGAAAGTGCTGAAACAGAATCAGAGAGAATTTTGGAAAATGCAAAACGTGAAGCAGAAAATATCAAAAAAGAAGAAATTGTAAGAGCTAAAGAAGAAATTTTTAAAAGTAAGAACGAATTAGATGATGAGATTAGAGAAAGACGTGGAGACATTCAAAGACAAGAAAGAAGATTAATTCAAAAAGAAGAAAACTTAGACAAAAAAATTAGCAACTTAGAAGAAAAAAGCAAAGATTTAGATTTAAGAGAATCGAAGATTGAAGAAATCAGAGAAGAAGTACAACAATTAAAAGACAGTGAAATGGATAATCTTGAAAGAATAGCAAAACTATCACAAGAAGAAGCTAAGGCAGAAATGTTAAATAAACTAGATGATACATTAACACATGAAAAAGCAGAACGCATAAGAAAAATGGAAGAAGAAATTAAAGACAAATCAGATGACACAGCTAAGAATTTAATAACTTATGCAATTCAAAAATGTGCAGCAGATCATACTGCAGAAACAACAGTATCAACAGTAACTTTACCAAATGATGAAATAAAAGGAAGAATCATAGGAAGAGAAGGTAGAAATATTAAAACACTTGAAACATTAACAGGTGTAGATTTCATTATTGACGATACACCAGAAGCAGTTGTTATTTCAGGATTTGACGCATTAAGAAGAGAAGTTGCAAGAATTGCTTTAGAAAAATTAATTGATGATGGAAGAATACATCCAGCAAAGATTGAAGAAAAAGTAGAAGAAGCAAAAGAAGAATTAACAAAAACAATTAAAGAAGAAGGTGAGAGAGCTGCAATAGAAGCAGGAGTCATAAACTTACCTCAAGAAATAATAATGTTACTTGGAAAATTAAAATACAGAACAAGTTATGGACAAAATGTATTAAAACATTCTGTTGAAGTATCACACTTAGCAAGAATAATGGCAGAAGAATTAGGGCTAAATTCAAAAATTGCCAGAAAAGCAGGATTACTACATGATTTAGGAAAAGCTTTAGATCATGATATGGAAGGTACACATGTTCAATTAGGTGTTGAAGTATTAAAAAGATATAAAGAAGATCCAAGAGTAATCAATGCAGTAGAAGCACATCATGATGATGTACCAGCAGAAACACCAGAAGCAATACTTGTAAAGGCAGCAGATGCAATATCATCAGCAAGACCAGGATCAAGAAGAGAAACTTTAGAAGCATATATAAAAAGGCTTGAAGGACTTGAAAACATTGCAAACTCATTTGAAGGTGTAGAAAAATCATTTGCAATTCAAGCAGGTAGGGAAGTAAGAATAATAGTAGAACCTGAGAAGATATCAGATGATCAAATGGTATTATTAGCAAGAAATGTCGCAGAAAGAATTGAAAATGAAATGGATTATCCAGGACAAATAAAAGTAAACGTTATTAGAGAAAAAAGAATTACAGAATATGCAAAATAAAGAAAATTCAAGACTTATGAGAAATCATAGGTCTTTTTATTTTGCAGATAAAGGTATTATATGGCGAAAATCTGGCAGAAAAATAAATTAAATAAGATAAAGAAAAGAAGATTATGTGGTGAAAATCCAGAAAAACAATAAAAGAAAAAACATTGAAAAAAAGCAAATAAAATGATATGATAGCAAAGTAAAAAAGAATTATAAAAGATAGGAAAAACAAAATATTATGAAGATTTTAGCGATTGGTGACCTAGTATCACATGGCGCTGTAGAAAAATTAAAAAGTGACTTGCCAAACTTACAAAAAAACGAGAATATAGATTTCACAATAGTAAATGCAGAAAATGTAGCAGAAGGAAGAGGAATAACTAAGAAAATATTTAATGAATTAAATCAATTAAACATTGATGTATTCACAATGGGAAATCATACATGGGGACGTAAAGATATATTTGAATTAATTGACATACCAAAATTAATAGTACCAGCAAATTATTCAAAGGGATGCCCAGGTCATGGCTATGTTGTAATAGAAAAGAATAATAAAAAAATATGTACAATAAATTTAATTGGAAGAACTAACATTAATGATGTAATGTCAAATAATCCGTTTGAAGTAGCAGATCAAATAGTTTCAGAAGTAAAAGCTGATATATATATGGTTGATTTTCATGCAGAAGCAACAGCAGAGAAACTAGCAATGGGCTATTTCTTAGACGGCAGAATTACAGGATTATTTGGAACACATACACATATTCCAACAGCAGACAATAGAATTTTACCAAATGGAACAGGATATATAACAGATTTAGGAATGACAGGTCCATCAAACTCAATTTTAGGAATGGATATTAAAACAGCATTAATCAGATTTGTTAAATCACTACCAGAAAAATATAAGGTAGCAGAAGGACCAGTAGAATTAAATGGTGCAATTTTTGACATAGATGATAAAACAAACAAAGTAAAAAGTGTTTATAGAGTTCATTTGTAAAATAAAGTAACTATTTTGTATATAGTACGCCCAATAATGTATAGACAAATGAAAAAAATCAATATAATATATACTTGTAAATGGAGAAAATATGAAAAATACAAATAATATCACATTAATAGTATTTATAATAATAGTAGTTGGAGTTATTTCAACAGCAACATTTTTTATATATCGAAATAATACTAAAAAAGAAGCAAATCAGACAAACTCAGTTCAAGAAAATAATGTAGCAATAGTAGACAATTTAAAAATGGGAATTGCAGAATATGATACTATAAATCCAATATTAACTAAAAATAAAGAAATATTGAATTTAGATAAACTAATATTTGAGCCATTAATAAATTTAACATCAGATTATCAAATCGAAAATAACTTAATCGAAGGTTTAACAAAAGTTAGTGATACTAAATATCAAATAACATTAAAACAAGGAATAAAATGGCAAGATGGAACAATATTAACAACAGCAGATGTCGAATTCACAATCAATAAGATTAAAGAAAACCAATCATCAGTATATAATGGAAATGTAGCACCAATAGAATCAATAGATATAATTAATGATACAACAATGCTAATTAATCTAAATTCAAAAGTGGATTTTATAGAATATAATTTAACATTTCCAATAGTATCATCAAAATTCTATAAAAGTGAAGACTTTAATTCATCAACCAAAATTCCAATTGGAACAGGAATGTTTAGAATAGCAAGTATCGATGACAATAATATTTTATTAGTAAAAAATGAAAGATGGCATAATAAAGATAAAACAATTACAACGAAATCAATTACAGTACATAAATACAATTCGGTTGGTGAAATATTTAACGATTTTAAAATGAACAATATAGACATAGCAAACACACATTTATCAAATTATACAGACTATATTGGAACAATTGGATATAATAAAAAGGCTTATCCTGAAAGAGAATATGATTTTTTAGCATTTAATCAAAATGATTCAGTAATAACAAACTTAAATGTACGCAAAGCAATAGCTTATGGAATTAATAAAGAAGTATTGATATCAAATGTATTAAATAATGATAAAATAATAACAAAAGGACCATTAGATTATGGATCATATTTAAGTAATGATAAAGAATTATTAAGTTATGATAGTGAAAAAGCTAAAAAAATATTAGAAGATGATGGATATTCAATGTTAAAAGGAAGATTTTATAAAGACGGAAAACCACTAATTATAACAATATTAGTATGTCAAGATTATCCTGAACGAATTAAAGTAGCAGAAAATATCAAAGCACAATTAGCTCAAGTAGGAATAACAATAAACATCAATTCCGTTAATTATCAAACATATAAGAATGCATTAGAAAATAAATCATATCAAGTAATGTTAACAGGAATTTTAAACTCAATAAATCCATCACTAGAATATTTCTATGGCCAAAATAATCTTGCAAACTATAATAATGACGAAGTGATTTCAAAAATTGAAGATTTAAACTCATATCAAGATATTCAAAAAATAGGAAATCAACAAGTAATATATATACCACTTTATAGAAATAAAGGAACATTATTATTAAATGCAAATGTTGGAGGAAATTTTGCACCTACAAGTTTCAATATTTACAACAATTTTGACAAATGGTATAGACAAAGATAATTAAAATCGAACAAATGTATTGACAAATAAAAAAATAAATATATAATAGATTTGTAAAACAAAACAAATGTTTTAAATGGAGGAAGAAATGGCAAAAAAGGAAAAAGAAGTAATAGACACATCAATTGGCAAGGAAAAGGCATTAGAATTAGCATTAAGCCAAATTGAAAAACAATTTGGAAAAGGTGCAGTAATGAAACTTGGAGAATTTAAAACAACTGATGTAGAAGCAATCTCTACAGGAGCACTAAGCTTAGATGTAGCATTAGGAATTGGTGGTATACCAAGAGGAAGAATAATAGAAATATATGGTCCAGAATCATCTGGTAAAACAACATTAGCATTACACATGATAGCAGAATGTCAAAAAACAGGTGGAGAAGCAGCATTTATTGATGCAGAACATGCTTTAGACCCAGTATATGCTAAACATTTAGGAGTCGATATAGATAATTTAATTGTTTCACAACCAGACACAGGAGAACAAGCATTAGAAATAGCTGAAGCTTTAATAAGAAGTTCTGCTATTGATTTAGTTGTAGTTGACTCAGTTGCAGCATTAGTACCAAAAGCAGAAATAGATGGAGAAATGGGAGATACACATGTTGGATTACAAGCAAGATTAATGTCACAAGCATTAAGAAAATTAGCAGGTGTATTAAATAGATCAAATGCAAGCTTAGTGTTTATAAATCAATTAAGAGAAAAAGTTGGAGTAATGTTCGGAAGTCCTGAAACAACACCAGGTGGTAGAGCATTGAAATTCTATGCATCAGTTAGATTAGATATAAGAAAAATTGAAGCAATAAAACAAGATTCTGAAATTATAGGAAACAAAGTAAGAGTTAAAGTTGTAAAGAACAAAGTAGCTCCACCATTTAGAGAAACAGAATTCGATATAATTTATGGCAAAGGTATTTCAAAATCAGGAAATATATTAGATTTAGCAGTAAATCTAGACATTGTAGAAAAGGCTGGAGCATGGTTTAGTTATAATGGTGAAAGAATTGGACAAGGTAGAGAAAATGCTAAGAAATATATTGAAAATAATCCAGAATTAATGCAAGAATTAGATCAAAAAGTTAGAAAAAATTTCAATGAAGCATTTGAACAAAGTTTATGTGAAGAAGAAATAGATGAAGAACAAGAAATTGAACCAGAGGATTAATAACAATGGAAGAAACAAATAAGTTCAAAGGATGTAAATCAGGATTTACAATCACAGAAGAGTTAAAGCAAAAAGATAAAATTAAAACTAGATTATTAAAATTCATAATATTTAAAAAAAGGACAGAAAGCGAAGTCTTCAATAAATTTAAAGATGAGTATGATAATGAATTACTTTGTGAAGTAATCCAACAACTAAAAGAACTTAAATATATAGATGATCGAGAGTATATTGAAAAATATATTCTTGATGCACTAAATCTAAAAGCACTATCAATGAAAGAACTTAGATTTAAATTACAATCAAAAGAAATTCCACGTAACTTAATAGATAAATATTTTGAAGAACATTATGATGAACTATATGAATATGAAATTAAATCAGCTAAAAAGATGTTTGAAAAAAAGTCAAACAAAGAACCTCAAGATATAAAAAATTATTTATTCAGAAAAGGGTATTTATCGGAAACAATAAGAATAGCACAAGAAGAATTTATAGAGGAAAACAATGGTTAATTTATTATCATTAGAAACAAGCAAATATAATATTAAATTAGAAAATTTTGAAGGACCACTTGATTTATTGTTACATTTAGTAAATCAGAACCAAATGGACATATATGATATCAATTTAAATAAAATAACAGATCAATACTTGGATTATATTAAAACAATGCAAGAATTGAATTTAGAAATTACAAGTGAATTCTTAGTCATGGCATCAAACCTATTATATATAAAATCAAAAAAATTATTACCTAAACAAGAAAAAATAGAAGATGAATTAACTGAAGAAGAATTAATAGCACAAATCATTAAATATAAGCAATTTAAAGAAGGAGCAATTCAATTTAGAGAACGATACAATCAATTTAAAAGATTTTTTGGTACACCTCAGAAAATTGAATTACCAAAATTGGAATTGAAAGATAATAAATTAGATTCAAAATTAATTTATGATTCATATAAAAATTTGATAAACAAAAATAAAGCAAGACTAAATAAAAATGCAAAAAACATTGATAAAATAGCAATTGTAGAAACTTATTCAGTTGGAGACAGTGTAAAAACAATGTTCAAGGAACTAATAAAGCATTCAAAATTTGTTTTTAACAAACTATTTAACAATAGAAATCGTGATTCAAAAGAAGTTGTAACAGCTTTTTCAGGCTTATTAGAAATGTCAAGAAGAAGTAAAGTATCAACTAACCAAAAAGAATTATTCGGTGACATATATGTTGAAAAAATAAAAAAACAATAACATCAAAATACTATATTTAATTGACAAAGCATATAAAAATTAATATAATACATCTAACAGTGAGGTGAATTATGTTAGGGAAATGGTGGAAAAAAATAGCTTTAATAATTTTGATAATCGCATGTGTTATAAATATTTCTATTAAGATAGTCAATAGACCATCTTTTAAAAATGAAATGCAATCATCTGCAGAATATTTTCAAGATTTAAAGTCTGATGCTGATAATAAGTTAAATGAAATTAAAGGAAATTTAAATAATAAGAAATAATATTTATTATAAAGCCAGCAATTTTGCTTGGCTTTATTTGTTTTAAATATGAAAAAAATAGATTTTAAAAAATATATACCTCATTTAATAATACTTTTAGCATCAATACTTATTTCAATTCCAATATTTAAAATGAATTTAAGTTCAACAAATGAATTTAGAATACATATAGGAAGAATTGTAGCCATTTCCAAATTAATCAAAAATAACATATTTCCAGCACTAACTTCAAATAATAATATGAACGGATTTGGATATGCATTAAACATATTTTATGGTCCAATAACAACATATCTACCAATGTTATTATCATATAAATCAATAGCATCAACTGGTATACAAATATTCACATTAATTTCAATAATAGCATCAGGCTATGCAATGTATTTTTATACATTAAAAATAACTAAGAATAAAATTGCAGCAACCTGTTCAGCATTAATGTATATATTATCACCATATAAATTAACAAATATATACTCAAGAAATGCTTTAGGTGAATATTCAGCAAGCATATTCTTACCACTATTATTAAACGGCTTATATGAGCTAACAGAAGGAAATTCTAAAAAAATATACTTAATAGCTTTATCAGCAATAGGATTAATACTATCACACACAATCACAACAATATATGCTTCAATATTTAGTGTGATTTATCTAATAGCATTTTATAAGAAATTGAATTTAAATAAAATTAAAATTAAAATATTAATAATCAACGTAATTATAGCAATATTGGTAACCTCATTCTATTGGATACCTTTAATGGAATATAGAGCCAATACCAAATACGCAATATTTGATTCAAAAATAATGAATACAACAGGATCTGATGTATATGAAAACACAAGTGATTTTGACTCATTATTCGAAAATGAAATAAATTATAAAGATAATGATGGAAACTCATATCCAACATTAGCACTTGGAATAATGTCAGTTACTTTACTATTATTTAGTATAATATGTTATAATAAAGTAGAAAAAAATCTAAAAATGATATATATATTATTTATAATATTTACAGCAATATCACTATGGATGACAACAAAATTATTTCCGTGGCAAATCATGCCAAACTTCATGACAGTAATACAATTTGCATGGAGAATGCTAGGATTTTATATATTGTTTGGATCAATTATATGCGGAATAAATGCATCAATATTGTATCAAAACAAAAAATACAATGGAGATGTTTTAGTTTTTATACTAATATTAGTTCAATTAATAATAAGTTGCTTATATGTAAAAAACTACTATAATTCAAATTATAAATTAGATTCAGAATATAATTATCAAAAAGCAATTTCACAAAAAAGAATCAGCTCAATGTCAATAAATAGAGAATATTTGCCGGTAAAAGCATTTTATAATTTAGAATATATAAACAATAGAACTCAGCAGCCAATAATAATAAGTGGTGACGCAAGTATAAATTATTTTGAAAAAGATCAAGAAACGGGAAAATCAACATTTAAAATCAGTATAATAACAACTTCAGAAATAGAATTACCATATATCTATTATCCAAGTTATAAAATAACTGATGAAAACAATAAAAATATTAATTTTACGGAATCAGAAAATGGCTTTATACAAATAAAATTAAATAAATCAACAAACATTACAATAGAGCCTAAAATGACAAAAATTGAAGAATTAAGTTATATTATATCAATTGTTGGAATAATCATTTTAATAATAAATATAATAATATCAAATAAAAAAGAAAGGAAACAAACATGTCAAAACCAGTAGTAGCAATCATCGGTAAACCGAATGTAGGAAAATCAACTTTTTTCAATTATCTAATTGGTGAACGTAGATCAATTGTAGAAGACACACCAGGAGTAACAAGAGACAGAGTTTATGGAGAAACCAATTGGAGAGGCAAAAGCTTCACTATAATTGACACAGGTGGTATCGAAGATAAAAAAGATGATGTTATATCAACACAAATGAAAACACAAGCAGAAATTGCAATAGAATTAGCAGATGTAATTTTATTTATGACAGATGTAAGAACCGGAGTAACATCACAAGATTATGAAGTAGCGAAACTTCTTAGAAAATCAAATAAAAAGACGATTTTGGTATGTAATAAAGTAGATGATTTCAATAAATTCCAAACAGATATCTATGAATTTTATAATTTAGGAATAGGAGATCCACATCCAGTATCAGCAGCAAATGCAAGAGGAATAGGAGATATCTTAGATATAATTTATGAAGATATCAAAGACATAGAATCAACAGAAGATGAGGAAAAAATAAAAGTAGCTGTCATTGGAAAACCAAATGTAGGTAAATCATCATTAATAAATAAAATATTAAATGATAACAGATTAATCGTAAGTAATATTGCAGGAACCACAAGGGATGCAATAGATTCAGAATTTAGTAACGAATTTGGAAACTACATATTAATTGATACAGCAGGAATAAGAAAACATAGCAAAATAGAAGAAAACATTGAAAAATATTCAATCATCAGATCAACTCTAGCAATTGAAAGAGCAGATGTATGCTTATTAGTAATAGATGCACAAGAAGGCGTAACAGAACAAGATACAAAAATTGCTGGAGAAGCACATGAAGCTGGAAAAGGAATAATAATAGTAATAAATAAATGGGATGCCATAGAAAAGGAAAATGGAACCTTAGAAGAATATACAAAACAAGTATATAACAAACTAGCATATCTACAATATGCTCCAATACTATTCATATCAGCAAAAACAGGACAAAGAGTAAATAAATTATTTGAATTAATCAATATGGTTGCAGCAAACAATAGTATGAGAGTAAGAACATCAACACTTAATGATATGCTAAATGAAGCAATCGCAGTAGTGCAACCACCAACTGACAAAGGTCGTAGATTAAAAATCTATTATATGACACAGGTAAGTACAAGACCACCAACATTCGCTGTATTTGTAAACAGTAAACAACTATTCCATTTTTCATACGAAAGATATTTAGTAAACAAATTAAGGGATGAATTTGGTTTCAAAGGAACACCAATAAGAATACTAACAAGAGAAAGAGGAGGAGAAGAATAATGTTAGGATATTATTTATTAGCAGCATTAGTAGGATACTTATTAGGAAGTATCAGTTTTTCAGTAATTTTTTCAAAAAAATTAGCAGGAGTAGATGTCAGAGAAAAAGGAAGCAAAAATGCAGGATCAACAAATGTATTAAGAGTTGCAGGAAAACAAGCAGCAGCTTTAACATTAATATGCGACATATTAAAAGGTGTAATAGCAATATTAATAGCAATAATTATAGGAAATATAATAAAAGCAGACAATAATGCAAAAGGACTTTTAGTAGAAATTGCAGGATTAGCAGTTGTACTTGGACACACATTCCCATGCTTCTTTAATTTCAAAGGAGGAAAAGGAGTTGCAACATCATTAGGCGTATTAATGATGATTAACTGGAGAATTGGATTAATTTGTCTAGTATTTGCATTAATAATAATGATTGTATTTAAAATCGTATCAATCGGATCAATAATGGCAGCAATACTATTCCCAGTATTATGCTTATTCATACCTTGGAACTTCATTGTACCAGGAAGTAGAATATCATTTGTAATATTTTCAATAATCTTAGCTTTAATGGTAATATTTAATCATAGATCAAACATAACTAGATTATTATCAGGAGAAGAAAAACAATTAAGTTTCAAAAAATAAGGAGTATATCATGAGCAAAATTGCCGTTATAGGAAGTGGAAGCTGGGGCATAGCACTAGCAGAACACATTGCAAGAGAAGGACATGATGTAATTATATGGTCTTTCACAGAAGAAGAAAAAAATGACATAAATATAAATAGAAAAACAGTTTATATACCAGAATTAACAATAAATGAACGCATTCATTGTTCAAACTCATTAGAAGAAGTCGTAAAAAATGCCGAAATAATTTTACATGTCACACCATCAAAATTTACTAGAAATGTATTTAACCAATACAAGGAATTTGTAGGAAATAAGCCAGTAATACTATGTTCAAAGGGATTTGATACAGAAAATCTTCAAACATTGAACAACATATTTGAAGAAGAATTACCAGGAATAAGATTAGGAGTCTTATCAGGACCAAGCTTCGCAATTGAAGTAGTAAACAAAATTCCAACAGCAATAATTTTAGCATCAAAAGATGACGAATTATTAGCTGAAGTATCTAAGATATTATCATCTGAAACAATGCGTATTTATAAATCACATGATGTATTAGGAGTCGAAATTGGTGGAGCATTAAAAAACATTATAGCATTTTGTTGTGGAATAGTAGCAGAACTAGGACTTGGAACAAATGCATCATCAGCAATCATTACTAGAGGATTAGCAGAAATAGCTAGACTTGGAGTAAAAATGGGAGCATCAAAAGAAACATTCTATGGTTTATCAGGATTAGGAGATCTAATTCTAACATGTTCAAGTGATGAAAGTAGAAATAGACGTGCAGGAAGATTAATAGGTAAGGGCTTGTCAATTGATGAAATAAAAAAAGAAATTGGTATGACAATAGAAAGCATAGACAATATAGAAATTGCACATAGGTTAGCAGAAAAATATAATGTAGAAATGCCAATAGTAAATAGCGTTTATGATGTTATATTTAATAACAAACCAATAACAGATGTAAGTAACAGTTTAATGACTAGAACAATAAAATTTGAAAACGAATAAAGGACATAATCATAATGAATATTAATGAAATAATTGCAAAAGAACTAGATGTAAAAGTAAGTCAAGTTGAAAAAACTGTAGGATTAATAGACCAAGGAAATACAATACCATTTATTGCAAGATATAGAAAAGAAGTAACAGGCAATTTATCAGACGAACAATTAAGAGATTTAGATTCAAGACTAACATATTTAAGAAATTTAGAGGAACGTAAACAAGAAGTAATAGACTCAATAACAAATCAAGAAAAAATGACGCCAGAAATAATGGCAGCACTTGAAAAAGCGCAAACACAAGTAGAAGTTGAAGACATTTATAGACCATATAAGCAAAAGAAAAGAACAAGAGCAACAATAGCCAAAGAAAATGGTCTACAAGAATTGGCAGATAACATCATAAATCAAACAGATAACACAGATATCTATGAAGTAGCAAAAAACTTTTTAAACGACAATGTCACAAAAATAGAGGATGCAATTCAAGGAGCAGAAGACATAATTGCAGAAGATATATCAGATAATGCAGAATTTAGAAAAATGTTAAAGAAAATTTATCATTATGAAGGTCTAATAACATCAGAAGCAGTAAACCCAGAAGAAAAATCACCATACGAAATGTATTATGAGTTTTCAGAAAAGGTAAAAACAATTCCAAGCCATAGAATACTAGCGATAAACAGAGGCGAAAAAGAAAAGCTACTAAAAGTAAAAATCACAAAACCAGAAGAAAAAGTTTTAGCAGATTTAGAAAAAGCCATAATAATTAAAAATTCAACAAGAAAAGAAGAATTAAAAACAACAATTGCAGATTCATGGAAAAGATTAATAGAACCATCATTAGATAGAGAAATAAGATCAGATTTAACAGACAAAGCAGATATTCAAGCAATAGACGTATTTGGAAAAAATGCAAAACAATTATTACTAGGAGCACCATTAAAAGGCTATACAGTACTAGGTTTTGATCCAGCATATAGAACAGGATGTAAATTAGCAGTAATAGATGAAACAGGAAAAGTCCTAGATACAGCAGTTCTATATCCAACAGAACCACAAAATGATATTGAAGGCTCAACAATTAAATTAATTGATTTGATATTAAAAAACAAAATCAATATAATAGCAATAGGAAATGGTACAGCTTCAAGAGAATCAGAGCAATTTGTATCAAGTGTAATTGCAAAAGTAAAAGAAGAATATAATATCACAGTAAACTATGTAATAGTAAGTGAAGCAGGAGCATCAGTATATTCCGCTTCAAAACTAGCAACAGAAGAATACCCAGACTTAAATGTATCATTAAGAGGAGCAATTTCAATAGCAAGAAGACTACAAGACCCACTTGCAGAATTCGTAAAAATAGATCCAAAAGCAATTGGAATTGGACAATATCAACATGATGTAAATCAAAAGAAACTAAATGAAGAATTAACAGGCGTTGTAGAAGATGCAGTAAATGAAGTAGGAGTAGATGTAAACACAGCAACCCCATCATTACTATCATATGTATCAGGAATCAACATGACAATCGCCAAAAACATAGTAAAATATAGAGAAGAAAATGGTAAATATGAAGAAAGAAAAACATTGTTAAATGTACCTAAATTAGGAAAAGTAACATTTGAACAATGTGCAGGATTCATAAGAATACCTAAAGGACTAAACCCACTAGAAAATACAGCAGTACACCCTGAAAGTTATAAACAAACAGAAGAATTATTAAAAAGTATAAATTATAAAAAAGAAGATTTACTAGATAAAGCAAAATTAGCTAAAATCAACGACGAACTATCAAAAATAGACATAAAAACAAAAGCACAAGAATTAGATATAGGAGAATTAACATTAACAGATATTATCAATGAGTTAAAGAAGCCAGGCAGAGACCCTAGAGATGATATGTCAAAACCTGTATTAAGAAGTGATGTATTAAGTTTCGATGATTTAAAAGAAGGACAATTATTAACAGGAACCGTAAGAAATATCACAGACTTTGGAGCATTTGTAGACATTGGTGTAAAACATGATGGATTAGTACATTTATCAGAATTAAGTGATAAATTTATCAAAACACCATCAGAAGTTGTAGCAATTGGTGATGTAGTACAAGTAAAAGTAATTGAAATAGACAGAGAAAAACAAAAAGTAAAATTATCAATGAAAAATATTTAAGTAAGAGGGTATTAGTATGAGTAATCAAAGAAAAGATTATATATCATGGGACACATATTTTATGGGAGTCGCAAAACTATCAGCAATGAGAAGTAAAGATCCAAATACACAAGTAGGAGCATGTATTGTAAGTAAAGATAATAAGATATTATCAGTAGGATATAATGGAGCACCAAAAGGATTTGAAGACAACGAAATGCCATGGGATAGAGAAGGAGACTTCCTAAATACAAAATATGCCTATGTATGCCATGCAGAATTAAATGCAATCTTAAATAGTCATGGAGCAAATTTAGAAGATTCAAAAATATATGTTGATTTATTCCCATGTAATGAATGTGCAAAAGCAATAATTCAAGCAGGAATTAAAGAAGTTATTTATCTATCAGATAAATATAGCAACACCGAATCAAATATTGCATCAAAACGTTTATTATCTACATGTAATGTAAAATGTAGACAATATAAATCAGAAAATAATTCATTAACAATTGAATTATAGAAAGGAAATAATATGAAAAAAGTTTTTTCAACAATGTTAGCAGTAATAATACTAACAATTGCATTAATCTCAAATGTAAATGCAACAGACATAACACCAATTTCAGGACTTGATGAACTAACAAAACAAATCTCAGGATTGGAAGATTTAACAAAAACACAAACATCAACAATTGAAAATATCATTAAAAGCAATGCTGTACCAGTTACAGATTCAAAAACAGATAACTCTAGTAAAGTAGTTGACACAGCAAAAGATTATTCAGACAAATTTATAATGCAAGAAGTATTTGAACAAACAAATCCAAATGCAGTAATTGAAGGAAACATGTATATCATGTCAAAATCAACAAAATTATCTGGAACAGTAAATGGAAGTATTTATCTATTATCACAAAATATTTCTATAGCAAACCTACATGTAAATGGAAGTATCTATCTAATAGGACAAGATATTAACATTCAAAATACAGTAGTAAACAATATATATTCAGCATCAGAAAATTTAAATTTAAACAAAAATAATACAGTTTTAGCAAATGTATATATTGGAGCACAAAAAATCGTAATAGATCCAAGCACAAAAATTGGAAGAGAAATATATTTAAGTTCACAAAATGACGATAACATACCAGAACAATTTAAAAAGTCAAACTATCATTTCTATAAAGTAAATGAAAAAACTGCAGAACAAACATTAACAGAAAAAATTGCTTCAAAAACAGTATCAATAATATCAACAATTGCAGTAATACTAGTACTAGCAGCAATTATATTAAATGTAAATAAAGAAACAAAAACAAGATTACAAAACATTGATTTTGGTAAAGCAGTATTATTAGGACTATTAGCATTATCATTATTCTTAATAGTACCACTTGTTTCATTCTTATTATTAATCACAGTAATTTTTGCAAAATTAGCACTAATACTAATATTATTATTCATATTATTAATATTATTAGCACATGTATATGCAATTGTATGGTTAGCATCACTAGTAGCTAAAAGTGGAAACAAAGGCAATGGATTTGTTATATTAATGACATTAATATTCAGTATTATATTAGCAATAATAGAAGTAATAGGAATTGGAATAATATCAGGAATATTAACATTAATAGGAATGGGAATATTATTAAATTTAGTATTCACTAAAAGCCAACCAGAAGAAATGAAAGTTCAAACAACAGAAATCAAAACTGTCGAAACACCAATAGCAACTGAAGCAAAAACAGAAACAAAGGTTGAAACAAAACCAGAAGTAAAAGAAGAAAAAGCAGAAACAGAATCTGAAGACAAAGCTCCAGAATCTACAGAAACAAAAACAGAAGAAAATAAAGACTAAATTATAAAATAGATAATTTAAAACTGGAATAAGCTTTAACTTATCCCAGTTTTTTTATGTTTTTTAAAACGATAATATCCTCCTAGTTCTTGATATATATAGTAATATGTACTATACTAAATATAGTTTTAAGATGTAGGAGATATACTATGACAGACATGATTGATAACTCAAAAAAATATAAAGAATTAAGAGAAAAATATCCAAATTTTATATATGATTCATACAAAATAGAAGAAGATAATGAAAACATATATATAACATTCAAATTCGAAATAGAAGGATTAACAACATTTAATCCAACCCTAACAATAAAAAAGAAGAATTATATAAAAGAACCAATTATAAATAACAATATTGTAAAAAATCTAGTATTCAATATAGGATTAGTAGAATTAATATCATATTGGAAATCAACATTTTCAAAAAATCTAATAATAAAAGCAGGACATATTAACGAAGACCAAATAAAATGGTTCAAAAAGCTATATTATTTAGGATTAGGAGAATTAAGATATACAAATAATATAGAAATATCAGAAGACGAATTAATGAATATAAAGTCAATTGGAGAAGAATTAAACATAGAAAACGACTTAAAAAACATTAATGAAGCGGAATACACAAACTTCATAATACCAGTAGGTGGTGGAAAAGACTCAAATGTAACATTAGAAGTACTACCAACAGACACAAGCAAGGATTATTGTCTAATAATAAATCCAAAAGAAGTAACACTTGCATGCGCAAAAGCAGCAGGATTCGAAAATGATAATATAATCGAAATCAAGAGAACAATAGATCCAAACCTAATTGATTTAGTAAAACAAGGATATATAAATGGACATACACCATTTTCAGCAATGGTTTCATTCACAACATATTTATTAGGATATTTAACACATCGCAAATATATCTGTTTATCAAATGAATCAAGTGCAAATGAATCAAATGTTGTTGGAGAAAACATCAACCATCAATACTCAAAAAGTTATGAATATGAAGAAGACTTTAAATATTATTCTACAAAATATTTAAAAATACCAACATTTTATTTCAGCTTTTTGCGTCCACTAAATGAATTACAAATAGCCAAATTATTTGCAAAACAAAAGAAATAACATCAAATATTCAAAAGCTGCAATGTAGGTTCAAGAAAAGAGCCATGGCATTGGTGTTGCTCATGTCCAAAATGTCTATTTGTATACATCATATTAAGCCCATTCCTATATAAAGCAGATTTAATAGACATATTCAAAAAGGACTTATATGAAGACGAAACATTATTAGAAACATTCAAAGGCCTTACAGGACACAGTGATTGGAAACCATTTGAATGTGTAGGAACATTTGAAGAAATCAACTTTGCAGTATCAAAAACAATCGTAAACCTAGAAGGACAAGAATTACCATATTTATTAAAATATTATAAAGAAAACTATGGACTATACGATTTAAGCGAAGATATTACAAAAAGATACAATGAAGAAAATAATTTGCCAAAAGAATTAGATAACATACTAAAAGGAGCAATTTTCAATGATTAATGAAATTATAAATGAAATAAATATAAAAAAAGTCATAATTCTAGGTTTTGGTAGAGAAGGTAGATCAACATACAAATTTATTAGAAAATATCTCCCAAACAAAAAATTATACATTGGAGATATCCAAGATTTAAAGAATGATGAATTAATAAAAAACGACAACAATATAGAATTAAAATGCGGCTCAGACTATTTAAACAATCTAAATGACTATGATTTAATCATCAAAACACCCGGAATCACATTTAAAGACATCGACACAAGTAAAATATATGACAAAATATCATCACAATTAGAACTATTGCTAAAATATTCTGATTCACTAACAATCAGTGTAACAGGAACAAAAGGAAAAAGTACAACAAGTTCATTAATCTACAAAATATTGCAAGATCAAGGAAAATCAGCAGTATTTGCAGGCAATATAGGAATTCCAATATTCGACAAAATAGAAGAAATGACAAAAGATAAAACAATAGTATTAGAAAATTCATCACACCAATTAGAATTTTTACATCATTCACCAAACATAGGAATTTTCTTAAATATATTTGAAGAGCATTTAGACCACCATAACAACTATGATGAATATATAAATGCCAAATCACAAATATTTAGAAATCAAACGCAAAATGACTATATTCTATACAATTCGGACTTTGAATTAATAAGAAATAAAATATCAGAATTCAAAGCAAAAGGTAAGAAAATTTCAGTAACTTATGAAAATAAGCAAGACATACCAGTAAATAACGATTTAATTAATATAGAAGGTGAAAATGTATGTTATAATCATAAACCACTATATAATATAAATAATCCTCGTAAATTGTTAGGAAACCATAATCTAAACGATATAATATTTGTGCTAGGAGTAGCTAAAATATTAAAACTAGACATGGAAAAAGTAGAACAAACAATTGAAAACTTCAATCCACTAGAACATCGTCTAGAAAATGCCGGAACATACAATAATATCACATATTACAATGACTCAATATCAACAATACCAGCAGCAACAATAAATGCAGTAAACGCCTTAAAAAATGTCAACACATTAATAATAGGTGGAATGGATAGAGGAATACATTATCAACCATTAATAGATTTCTTAAACAACTCAAATATTGAGCACATAATATGTATGCCAGACACAGGACATAAAATAGCAAAAGAACTAACAAACAATAAAGCAATGTTAGTAAAAGACTTAGAAGAAGCGGTACAAAAAGCAAAAGAAATAACAAAACCAAATACAATATGCTTACTCTCACCAGCAGCAGCAAGCTATGGATTCTTTAAAAACTTTGAAGAACGTGGAGAAAAATATAAAGAATTGATAGCAAAAAAATAAAAGCAAACAAAAATTCGTAGACAAAAACAATGCTTAAATTTGACAATTAACAATAATCAGAGTAAAATAAAATAGCAAATTGAATGGTTACGTATAGCACGGGCGAAAGCCAGCGTACGAGGAAAGTCCGGGCCCCATAGAGCAAGGATGCTTGATAACGTCAAGTGAGGGAAACCTTAAGGAAAGTGCAACAGAAAATAACCGCCATTATTATAATGGTAAGGATGAAAAGGCGAGGTAAGAGCTCACCGTAGGGATAGTGATACCCCTAGCCGTGTAAACCCCATCTGGAGCAACACCGAGACAAGAAGGTTAAGACTGCTCGTCATCTTCTTAATTTGGTGGCTTGAGCTATATATCAATATATAGAATAGATAAATGACCATTCTCGACAGAACCCGGCTTACAGATTTGCTAAAAGGCATTGGAAATCCAATGCCTCATTTTTATATCAAAAGGAGAAATAATTATGAAAAATATATTTATAGAATATCCAAAATGTTCAACTTGCCAAAAAGCAAAGAAATGGCTAGAAGAAAATAATATAGAATTTGTAGACAGACACATAATTGAAGAAACACCAACAGCAGAAGAATTAACAGAATGGATAAAACAAAGCAATCAAGAAATAAAAAAATGGTTCAATACAAGTGGTTTAAAATATAAAGCACTAAACCTAAAAGACAAATTACCAACATTAAGAGACAAAGAAAAAATAGAATTATTATCAAGTGATGGAATGCTAATTAAAAGACCAATATTAATAACAGATAATCAAATATTTATCGGATTTAAAGAAGAACAATGGAAAAATCTAAATAAAAAATAGGAGAACTAAGAATTCTAGTTCTCCTTTTGTAGCTTAAATATCGTAAAGACGATTGAACTCATCTTTCAAGGATTCATCTAACCCATCAAAATATGCCTTTAGCCTCCTTTTGTAATCTTCCACAAAAAACACTCTAAACTCAAAATTAGAGTCCAGCAAATCTCTCATGTTTTTAGTAGCGTAATCATAAGCATAGTAAAAATCATATGCTCTTGTACGCTGCTTATCGATATTTTGCGAATTAGTGAGACTACCATCTGTATTACAGACATAATTATACCCAACATAGTCCGTAGATATAACCATTTCAGCAGATGCTATTAAAAGAGGAATGTACGCAACATCCTCATAGCATCTTAAGTTCGGTATAGGAGCGACCCTGTCAAAAAGTTTCCTCTTAAAAGCAAATAGCCAATAAAGAGCATACTTCTTCCCAAGGTTCGTCCATGCTCTGAGCGCATCAAAACCCGTCATAGGAGTATTTAGATTCACGTCCGAATTATATCTCTGATGATCCTTACCTTCATCATCATTGATAAGATTGGCATGATATCTAATTACTTCAACATCATCATGAAGTCTAATAATCCCTGACAAAGTCTTTAATAAATCTGGACTAATGAAATCGTCCGCATCCAAAAAGATTAAAAAATTACCTCTATCACGCTGGATACCACGCCTGCGCGCTTTACCAACACCTCCGTTTTCAAAGGTGTATAATAACACCTTATCATTTCCACTGGCAATCTCTCTGCAAATAGACTCACTATCGTCCGTAGAGCCGTCATTGATGATTATAACTTCGTAATCATTAAAAGTCTGCCGTAAAATACTATCCAGACAAAGCTTGATAGACTTACTGGCATTATACATAGGAACAATAATACTAAACAGCATAAATTACCTCCTCGATAAACTACATATTCAATTGCACGATATTTCCATTATACAATGTAAATTAAACAAAGTCAAAAAAATATATTGATATCAATGGATTCATGTGATAAATTAATATCAAATCATCAAAATAAGGAAGCAAAATATGAAATATTTAGATATTATTAACAAAATGACATTAGAAGATAAAGCAAAACTATGTGTAGGAAAATACTACTGGCATAGTTTAAATATAGATGAACTAGGCATCCCATCAATAACAATGTCGGATGGACCAAATGGACTAAGAATTCAAAGAGAAAAAGGCGATAATTTAGGAGTAAATGAAAGTGAAGTATCAATATGTTTTCCATCAGGCTCAACATTAGCAAACAGCTGGGACAAAGACCTAGCATATCTATATGGAAAAACACTTGGAGAAGAAGCAAAATGTGAAAACATAAACATCGTACTGGGTCCAGCAATAAATATCAAAAGGAACCCACTATGTGGCCGAAACTTTGAATATTTTTCAGAAGATCCATATCTAACCTCAATATTAGCAAACAATTACGTAAAAGGACTACAAGAAAATAATGTCGGAGCAAGTCTAAAACATTTTGCAGTAAATAATCAGGAAAACCGTAGAAGAACAATTGATGTGTTAATCGATGAACGCACATTAAGAGAAATCTACTTAAAAGCATTTGAATACACTGTAAAAAACTCAAATCCATGGAGCGTAATGACCTCATATAATAAGGTAAATGGAAAATATGCAAGTGAAAACAAAATATTACTAGATATTCTAAAAAAAGAATGGAATTTTGAAGGAATCACAATAACAGACTGGGGCGCAAATAACCAAAGAGTTGATGGATTAATAGCCGGAAACGAACTAGAAATGCCAGGAGGCAGAGGAAATGGTGTAGAAGAGATAATAGAAGCGGTAAAAAATAAACAAATCACAGAAGAATATCTAAATCAAATAGTAGAAAGAATACTAAACATAGCATTCAAATGTGCTGAAAGAAAATTAGAACAATATGATAAAGAAGAACACCATAAAATAGCACAAAAAATAGCAGAAGAATCAATTGTTCTACTAAAAAATGAAAATAACCTATTGCCATTACAAAATACCCAAAATATTGCACTAATAGGCGATATGGCAAAAAGTCCAAGATACCAAGGAGCAGGAAGCTCAACAATAAACCCATATAAACTAGACAACGCATATGATAGTTTACTATCAAAAAACATAACTTTCAAATATGCACAAGGATATGAAAGAATAGAGTCAGAAAACGACAAAGCATTATTAAAAGAAGCGAAAGAACTAGCAAAAACAAGTAATACAGTACTCTTATTTGTAGGCTTAACAGAAAACTACGAATCAGAAGGTATGGACAGAGCAACAATGGACTTACCACAAAATCAAATAAAATTAATAGAATCAATTAGTTCGCTAAACAAAAACACAATTGTAGTACTATCACACGGCTCAAGTATAACAATGCCATGGTCAAACAAAGTACCAGCCATAATCACAGGATATCTAGGAGGAGAAGCAAGTGGCAAAGCCATAATAAATGCAATCCTAGGAAAAGTAAATCCAAGTGGTAAACTAGCCGAAACATATCCAATCAAATATGAAGACGTATCATCATACAACAATTTCCCAGGAAACGAAGTAAATGTATCTTACAAAGAATCAATCTACATTGGATATCGCTATTTCGACAAAGCAAAAATCCCAGTACAATACCCATTCGGATATGGCCTAAGCTATACAACATTTGAATATTCAAATTTAACAGTTACACAAACAAACAACGAAACAACAATAAGCTTCAACATAAAAAATACTGGCAAATACGCCGGAAAAGAAATAGCACAAATATACATAAGTAAACCAAATTCAAAAATCTTCCGTGCAAAAAAAGAACTAAAAGCCTTCGAAAAAATTCATCTAAATCCGAACGAAGAAAAAACAATCACAATAACTCTCAATAATGAAGCATTTGAATATTATGACACAAATCTAAAAAAATGGAATATTGAAGATGGAACTTACACAATTTTAGTCGGCAAATCAAGCGCAGAAATAGTACTATCAACCATCATAAACATTAAAGGCGACAAAAACATCCTTAAAAGCAATATTTCACCAAAATACTACACAGGTGACGTCAAAGAAATAACAGATAATGAATTCGAACAATTACTAGGTTACAAAACACCAAGCCAAACAATCAACTTAAGCGAAATTAATGACGAAAATACAATCGAACAACTAAAACACACCAAAATAGGCAAAGTAATATTTGAACATGAAATAAAACGAATGGAAGACCTGTTAAGCAAACAAAACGTCAACAAAGCCACAAAAGTAATGATGGACTTACAAAAACCACTAAAGAAATTCTACGAGAAAAAAAGCAGCAAAATCACCAAAGAAATGGTGGATGAATTCATCAATATCGCAAAAAACAATGCCGACTTCACAAACAATAGATTTGTGGATGAATATTTAAAATAAAAAATAAGTTAGGAGAAAAAATATGGAATTTAACAATATTGAACACGAAATATCAAAAATTAATGAAGAAATAGAAAAAAGAAACAAAGAAATCGATATGGATGCTATAGATGCTTTTTTAGATATGGAAGACGATAATAGCAAAGCACTAGAAAACGATAGACGAAACGACAATTATATATCAGAAAAAGATAAAGCAGAAGAAAGACAAAGAAATATAGATTCATTTATTGAAGGCAATTTTGACAATATTAAAACATCCCAAAAAGAAGATTATGAAGCAAATAGAGATAAGCAAATTGAAGAAGATGATGATATTCAAAGAGACGTAGACTCATTCTTAGATGGAAATGACAATAAAGAAGATATAGATGACTTTTTTGACAGATAATATAATTAAAAAGGAGTTTTAATTATGGCAAAAAATAAAAAAATATTAATAATAATTTCAGTGACACTTATTATTTTATTAATAACAGCAGCCGACATTCTACTAAAATCCTACTTCACAAAACAGCAAAAAGAAAAGCTAGAAGCACAACAAATAATCGATACAATCAAGCCAGAAATAATTGGAGCAAAAGATATAATAATCAAACAAGGTGACACAATTGATTTAACACAAAACATCAAAGTTGAGGACAATATAGACAAAGATATCCCATTAGTAATAACCGGCGATATTGACACAAATAAAGTAGGTGAATACAAAATAACATATACTGCAACAGATAAATCAAACAACAAAGCAGAGCAAACCATCAAAATCAAAATAGAACCCAAAGAACCCACACAAGAAGCAGCTAATGAATCAAATCAAATCCCGAAAGAGCAATCACAATCAACAAAAAACAACTCCGCTTCAACTAATTCAA
>JABCPQ020000005.1 GCA_013333035.2 Clostridiales bacterium
AATGCTCACTAGATGTATCAGAATCATCATTAGCAGCATACTATATAATTGCTTGTGCAGAAGCTAGTTCAAACTTAGGAAGATTTGACGGAATCAGATATGGATATAGAGCAAAAGACTATAAAGATTTAAAAGAATTATTCGTAAAATCAAGAACAGAAGGATTTGGAAAAGAAGTAAAAAGAAGAATAATCTTAGGAACTTATGTATTATCATCAGGATACTATGATGCCTTTTATAAGAAAGCACAAAAAGTAAGAACATATGTAAAAAATAAATTTGATGAATGTTTCAAAAAATATGATGTATTATTAACACCAGTAGCACCAACAACAGCATTTGATATAGGGTCAAAAACAAACAACCCACTAGAAATGTATTTAGCAGATATTTGTACAGTATCAATTAATATTGCATCAGTACCAGCAATCTCAATTCCATGTGGAGTAGACAGTAATAACATGCCAATAGGAATGCAATTAATAGGAAACAGATTTCAAGAAGAAAAAATCCTAAATGCTGCATATGCTATAGAACAACAAATTAAATTTAGAGAAAATTATAAACCAGAATTTAAAAAATAAAGGAGAACAAAATGTCAAACAATGACTATGAAGCAGTAGTTGGATTAGAAGTACACGCAGAATTATCAACAAAAACAAAAATATTCTGTAATTGTTCAACAGAGTTTGGTTCAGCTCCAAACACACAAGTATGTCCAATATGCATGGGATTACCAGGAACTTTGCCAGTATTGAATGAAAAAGTTGTTGAATATGCAGTAAAAGCAGGTCTAGCATTAAATTGTTCGATTTCAATGGATAGTAAAAATGATAGAAAAAATTATTTTTACCCAGACCTACCAAGATCATACCAAATTTCACAATTTGATAAACCATTATGTAACAATGGATATATTGAAATTGAAGATGATAATGGAAATCCAAAGAAAATAAGAATTTTAAGAATACACATAGAAGAAGACTCAGGAAAGTTAAACCATAATGAATTTGCAGGTGGAGCCCTAGTAGACTTAAATAGAGCAGGAGTTCCATTAATTGAAATTGTATCAGAACCAGATATTAGATCATCAGGCGAAGCAGATAGATATTTGAAGAAATTAAAAACAATTTTGCAATATATAGAAGTATCAGATTGTAAAATGGAAGAAGGATCATATAGAGCAGATGTAAACGTTTCAGTACATAAACCAAATGAACCATTTGGAAAAAGACATGAAATGAAAAACATGAACTCATTTAAATCAATTCAAAGAGCAATAGAATTTGAAATCAAAGATCAGATTAGAGCAAATGAATCAGGTGAAACTGTATATCAAGAAACAATGAGATGGGATGATGTATCAGGTAGAACTTTTTCAATGAGGGACAAAGAAGATGCAGAAGATTATAGATATTTTCCAGAGCCAGACTTAGCAGCAATTAAATTATCAAAAGAATATATTGATAACATAAAAAATAATCTTCCAGAAATGCCAGAAAGCAGAAAAGAAAGATACATGCAAGAATTAGGATTATCTGAAAAAGATGCCAAAGCATTAGTCTCAGAAAAAGCAATATCAGACTTGTTTGAACAAGCTGGAAAAATCTGTGAAAACTATAAATCAGTATGTAACTGGTTAACATCAGATATAGCAAGAATTCAAAATGAAAGAGAATTACCATCAGAAAAAATACCATTCAGTGCAGAAAATCTAGCCGAACTAGTAGAAATAATAGACAATGGAACAATAAGCACAAAGATTGGAAAAGATGTCCTAGAAATAATGTTTGATGAAAACAAAACACCAAAAGAAATTATCAAAGAACATGGATGGATTCAAATTTCAGATGAATCAGAAATCAAAAATGTAGTATTAGAAGTACTAGCAAACAATCCACAATCAATAGAAGACTATAAAGCAGGAAAAGACAGAGCATTAGGATTCTTAGTAGGACAAGCAATGAAGCAAACAAAAGGAAAAGCAAATCCACAAATGTTGAACAAAATGTTCTTAGATGAATTAAATAAATAATTCAGTTGGAGAAAAGATGAAAAAAGAATACGAATATAGTTATAAAGTAACCAGTATAAAAGAATTTATACAATATTGCGAATCAAATAATTTCATAAAAATCAGTGAAACAACACAAACAAGAACATTATATAAAAATAATACATACATAATGGCAAGAATAACAATCGAAGAAGATAACTTAAAACATACAAGAACAGAATATTTAGACTTTAAAGAAAATAATGAAACAAACCAAGAATTTAAAATACGTAAAGAAACAGATATTCTAAACTTAAACAATGAAAACAAAGCCTTTGCCAAAACATTAATAGAATTTTTAAATCTTAAAGTAGATAAAGAATTAATAAGAACAAGATACACATATCAAAAAGAAAATGTAAAATTTGAAATAGATGATTACACTAATCCAAAAATGAAGGTTTTAGCAATAGAAGGAAACTCAGAAGAAGTAAATAAAGTAAATCAAGAGTTAATGCCACTAATAGAAAAATTAAAAATAAAAGAATAATAGAAAATAAACCCGGAATACAAACTAAACAACGGGTTTATTTTTGTGCCTAAATTCTATAATAATCATAATAATAGTATAAAGCCAAAGGCATTTTAGATTTTTTTAGCAATTTATCAATAATCTCTTCTTTTGAATAAAAATAATTATATTTTAAGATCAATCGCTGTTTTGGATTAAAGAAAGCCATTACAAGCAAAAAATCATTTAATTTTATATCGAAACTTTCAGCTTTCTTCAAATAGTCACAAGTAAAAAGCTTACAAGATATATTTTGCGTAGTACAACGCTTATCATCACCTAAAAACTTACATTTTTGTTTATTCTTAATAAAATTAGTTGAAAATAATTTATTATTCATTTTAAAAGAATAGCAACAACCATCCAATTGATCAATATTTTTATGCATTCGAGTAGCAATACATTTGTTATTACAAAAATTACAATAATCTTTTCTACTCCAAATATCATCCAATTGCTTAAATACACTATCATAAATAAAAGTGTACTTCTCTTTCAAATCCTCAATTTCAATAGCTTTTAAAGCATCTAAAATGGAATCATTATAATTAGAAATAACATATTTAACTTTATAATCCTTAAAATTAGTACAAAAAGCAATATTAGATTTTTTCAATGAAATCAGTTTTTTAATACACTTTATTCCATATTTTAAATCATTTTTAAAATCAATTTTTAATGCAGGATTTTGAAAATCAAATTTTGTATCAAAATCAAACTCAACAATATCAAAATTATTTTTATAATCTTTATAATCAAATATAACTAAATCATCGTTCAAACAAATCAAATTAATTTCCTCCACTTTTCACATTATATAGATAAAAAGTAAAAAGTGAAAGAATTATTGATTTTATATATTAATTTATATATAATAAAAAATGATAGTATAATGCTATAAAGAAAGAGGAGATTTAATATGAGTAAAGAAATAGAAGTAAGATATCAATTAAAAAATAAAATAGAATTGGAAAGGTGGTTAAATCAAAATACGGAATTGATTCATAGTAGTCATCAAATTGATACATATTATGATAATAAGTATAAATCATTTATTAAAGATCCAGAACATATATATGATTGGTTAAGAATAAGGGAAGAAAACAATAATATTACAATTAATTATAAACATTGGTTACCAGAAGGAGAGGTTATCCGTACATATTGTGAAGAAAACGAATTAAATATCTCATCATCAGAAGAAATGAAAAAAATATTGTTTAATTTAGGATTTGATGTATTAATTGTAGTAGATAAAGTAAGAAATTCATGGAAATATGAAGAATATGAAATTTCAATTGATACTGTTAAAAATCTTGGTGATTATATAGAAATTGAATATAAAGGAAATGAAAATAGTAATATTAGTGATATTATTAAGAGTTTAAATACAATTTTAGAAAAAATAAATGCAGATATTGGCGAAGAAGACCATGGTGGATACGGATTTAAATTAATAAAACAAAAAATTAATAGTTAGGATGTATTTTTTATGAAAAATTTTTTTAATATGATATATAGATTAAAGATAGTTAAAAGATGGGGTACATCAGCAAATATATATAATGAAAGTGTAGCGGAACATTGCTATTTTGTGGCAATAATAGCAAATATTTTAGCAGAAATAGATAAGAAGATAAATGGTACACATATTGAAATGGAGAGATTGATTATAAAAGCTTTATATCATGATACATTTGAAACATACACTACTCATATTATTTCGCCAATAAAGCATTATAATAATGATACTAGAAATGCAGTTAAAAATTTAAAAGAAGGATATAAAGATAGATTGCTACGGATTATTACCAGAAAAGTGCAATAATTTAAAAATAAATATTATAAAAAAAGATGATTACATAGATAATATTATTGAGATAGCAGATGCTATAGAAGCTTATTGCTATTGTTCATTTCAAGTGCACTTAGGTAATAAAGATTTTATAAAAAAGTTAGAAATAACAAATAATAATATTCAAGATTTATCAGCAAAATATAATTATGTAAAATATTTTATTGACAATATTTTTAATCAAGATAATTTTGAAATTATATATTGAGGAATTAAATATGAATTATAAAATAAAAAATATCATTAAAAAAGTTGTTTCAGAGTATTGGAAACCTTATGAAGTATTAGAAAAAGAAATAGAAGAGTTACTAAAAAAAGAAAACATAATAATTGACTCGATAGTTATGACAGGTGATATAAATAATATATATGTATATATTCAAATTAATAAAGAGTTATATGTTTTTAATGAAAAATCGGATAAGTCTAATGCATATTTATTAAAGGAATATAATATTGATAATGTTAAATTTGAAGATGAAATTGCGGTAATAAGTAACTTTAATGAGAAACTAAATATTCCTAGAGTATGCTTAATAAATATGTGTGTACTTGAAAATTTTCCTATACCAAGATTGAACTTGTCTACAGCATCAATTGCAGCATATTTAAGAAAGCAACAAAAAGCAAAGGTAAAGATTATAGATATGCAGTTAAGAACAACAATAGATGATATAGAAAAAGTATTAAATAAAGATAAGTTTGAAATAATAGGTATTTCAATTAGTTTTGGACAAAAAGATTTATCTGAAGAATTGATTAGTAAAATTTTGAATATTAAAGGAATTGATAAAAGCAAAATAATAGTAGGGAATGTAATACCATCATTATATAATAAATATTATTTAAATAGACATAAAGAAATTATAGTTTCATATAGAGAAGGCGAAGAAACATTTGTCGATTTAGTAGATTATGTTTCTGGAAAAAAAGATATTAAGGAAGTTAGTGGAATTGCGTATATTGATAAAGATGGAAAATATCAAATAAATGGCATTAATTTATTTGATATAACGAATTTACCATTTCCTGCAGTAGACACTATAGAAGAGGTTTTTAAATATAAAGGTGCTTTAACTTTGGAATTAAGTCGAGGGTGCAATTATTCTAAATGTACATTTTGTCCAAGAGAACACAAAGGGGCAAAATGGAGAGGATTATCAGTAGATAGTATGGTTTTATATTTTGAAACATTAAATGATATATGTAAAAAGTTTAATAAAGAACCATTTTTTTATATTGCAGATGAGGAATTTATAGGACAATTACCACATGAACTGGAATTAAAAAGAATAGAAGAATTTTGTGAAAAAATTAAACAATTAGGACTAAATATAAAGTTTGATGTATCAGCGAGAGTTGATTCAATATTTAAATCAAATGATACAAAAGAAGAAAACATTAATCATATGCGTATATGGAAATTATTAAAGGAAATAGGATTACAAAGATTATTTTTGTGAGTAGAATCAGGAAGCGATAATCAATTACAAAGATTTAATAAGGGAACTACCGCTTACCAAAATGCTACAGCTTTAAAATTAATAACAGCTTTAGGAATAAATACTCGTATAGGATATATATCATTTGATCCATTAATGGAAAATTTTGATGATATTATAGAAAGCCATAGGTTTGTGGAAAGAAAAGACATTTTATATAAGCCAGTAAATTTGAATGAAATATCAATAGAAGAAATATATGAAGAAATTGTGACAGGGAAAAATAATGGAAAATTAAAATTGCAAAACGTTCCACTATATAATAAAGTATCATATCCATTAACGTCTTTAGAAGTGCTATTTGGAACAGCATATGCAGGGAAAGTAATGAAATGCGAAGAAAAAAATAGTATACAGCTTATAACTGGAATAGAGATGAATATGGCTAGATATAATACTAAATATTTTAATGATAGAATTGGTAAAGTTAGTGATTATTGTCAAAAATGGATTGATTATAATTTTCCAGTATTATACTCCTTAAAAGGATTGTATAAAACTTCTAAAGGTCCTGTTAAAGAAAGAATATATGGATTAATGTCATGGGCAAAATCTATCGATCATTATTTACTAAATTACATAATGTATGAATTAAATGAGATAAATCAAGACAGAGAATTGGAGGAATTTGCAAAATCACATAAATTTGAAATAGAACAATTTAAAGGAACGGATGAAGAAATTATAAATATGTCAATTAATTCGTGGCAAAAATTAGAAGAAATATTTATAAAAGAAACAAAAAAGATGCTAAATGATGAGCTTATTTTAGATACAAATGATTTAGCACTTACAAATGCTATTGATAAATGGGAAGCTAATAGAGGAGTATGGAACAAAATTAATGATAAAGAAGAAAAAATAGAAGAAGATAGAGATTAATCGTATAGGGAATAAAATAATAAATTTAAATGGAGGAAAGAATGGAAAGATTTAAAATGAGGGTAGCAGTACACTTAATACTTGAAAAAGATAATAAAATTTTATTATTAAGAAGGTATAATACAGGATATGAAGATGGAAATTATAGCGTAGTAGCTGGACATGTTGATGGAAATGAAACTATCATTTCGGCAATGAAAAGAGAAGCAAAAGAAGAAGCCGGTATAAATATTGAAGAAGAAGATTTAAAAATTGTACAAATAATGCATAGAAAATCTGGAGATGAAAGTATTGATTATTTTTTATATGCTAACAAATTTTCTGGAGATATACAAATAATGGAACCGAATAAATGTGATGAATTATCTTTCTATTCAATGGATAAATTACCTAAAAATATAATTCCATACATAAATAAAGCAATAAATAATTATAAAAATAATATTTGCTTTACAGAATATGGTTTTTAAGGTAAATTTTATATAAAATTAAAGATAGGATAAGATTGATTAATTCAGATAAACTCTAAGCGCTATAATTATATAAAAAACTCAAAAATAAATAATCCTAAATACTTGAATAACATAAATTATTATGTTATAATATGCAAAGTCAGTGATAAAAATACGCCAAGAGGAGGTGCAAAAATGCCAAATATTAAATCTGCAATTAAAAGAGTTAAAGTTATCGAAAAGAAAACTTTAGAAAATAATAAGATAAAATCAGCTTACAAAACAGCTGTTAAGAAATATGAAGTAGCTAACACAAACGGAGATAAATCAGCTGTAGAATTATTAAATAAAGCAAAGAAATTAGTTGATCATGCAGCTACTAAAGGTGTAATATCAAAAAATGCAGCAAGCAGAAAAAAATCTAAATTAGATTTAAAATTAGCTGTAAAATAATTAAGAAATAAAGGCCATCACAATTAGTGGTGGTTTTCTTGTATCTAATAAAATAAGATGGATTACTTAAATCGTAGTCCATCTTATTTCATTTACTCTAAATCAATATCATCAATTTCTTGTTGTAGTTTAGCTATCTGTTCTTGTTTTTCTTTAATTGATTTACGTTTTATTTCTTCAAGTTTTAATTTGTGTTGTCTTCTTCTCTCTACTTGTGGAGTAGAGTTGTGTGAAATCTCTCCTATATTCATGTCAAACTGTTTTTGATAAATTCCCTTCTCAGGAGTATAGCACAATTGACCAATATAATTTCCACATGGAACTGCTGGATTTTCTTGTAATCCATTATCCAAATATTGTTCCACTCTATTTTGATTTAAAAGTAGTCTAAACAAAGCTTTTAAATATTCTGAATCTGATAATTTTGAAAAATCAAGCCCTAACTGAATTGCTTTGGTATCCATACGTCTCAAACTATAACGTAGTGCAGGTGTTCTTATGGGAACAGCGTCATCTTCACCATACCATGAAACTAAAGCATTATAAACCTTTGTGCCAAAAATGTTGAAAATTGGTTCTGTATCCGGTATTTGCAAACATATAGTATCATAAAATTTCCTAAAATTAGGATCAGAAATATAGTAATCAAATGTTATTCCAGAATCCAAGTCACCATTAATCTTTACTTTATCTTGTCTTTTGAAAGGTACATCATTTGAAATATAATCATGCTTTTCTTGTTTTACTGGCTTATTCTTTTTAAATATATCAAAAAATCCCATAAAATTTATTCTCCCAATAAATATTTATTTTATGATAGCATTCTTTATATAAGATGTCAAAATTTGACTAAATTAACTTGATGATATACAAGAAATAATCACAGAACTAAATGAAGAAAAGTGCTAACATTATGTCAGCACTTTTTACATATCCAAAGATTTATCATTCAAATAATCATCAATTTTCTTAACATCAACTAAATCTTTAGGTAATCCTCTTTTAACTTTAAAATCCCTAATAATAGAAAGTTTTTGAACTTGATATCCATCTTTTAAATCAAATTGATCAATAAAATCTTCATCAGAATCAACCACAACTTCAATATCATCACTTAATTTATAAAATCCATACTTATTTTTCTTCTCCGCATTTAAATCATATTTATTTTTAATTTGTTCAAATAAATTCTCTGTAATACATAAATCTAAGTCATTCGCCATATCACGAAGATTATAAAAGACTAAACATCCACTAGAAAGAATATAAAATTGATCCTTGGGAAAATTTAATTCCTCCAGTAATTTTAATAAATCATCTTTATTCATATAAAACCTCCATATAAAGCCTACCATTTTATTGGTAGGCTTTATTAAAAAATATTCAATTAAGCTTCTGGTTCTAATAAACCAAAGTTTTTGCCATCTTTTAATTTGTAAATAACATTAACTTTGCCAGTTTCAACATTAATGAAAGGCATAAATTTATTTTTAACATCATCTTGTAAAAGTATTAAAGCATCATCAACCATCATAGGTTTTACACTATAAAGGATAGTTTTTACAACTTCACCTTCAATATCATCTTCAAAATCTAAAAGTTCTTTCTCTTGGATTCTAATTGTTTCCACCATATTTTGCTTGTCTTTTTTTGTTTTAGATTTTCTGATTTGACCTTCCAAAATACCAATGTTTTTATCAATAGAAGAATATAAATCTTTAGATGCTGTAGTAGCTTTATAAACAGTACTACCAACTGTAATTCTTAATTCTGCAATTTGTTCTTCTCCATGAATTTCAAAAGTTGCAACAGCTGAAAAATCATCACCTAAATATTTTGATAATTTCTCAACTTTTTCAGATGTATAAGATTTTATAGCATCTGTTAATTCAAAATCTTTCCCTGTAATATTTAAATTCATAATAAGTCCTCCTTAAAAGATTATTCCAAGAAGATTATATATTAAGAAAAAATAAAAAACAATAAATTTTAAATTTTCTGTTTGGATTATTTTCAAATAAAAAATTAAATTTTATTTATACATCAGGTTAAACGAAATTTTTCCTTTATAAATTTAGCAGTATCTAGTGCAGATAATTTTGAATTATCTATTTTTATATAATGTTTATAATTTAATTCATTTGGCAAAGAGTAATTACGATGATGTTTTTCAGCATGGAATATTTGTTTTTCACTAAATTCAATATTCTGTTTTTCAGGTTTATAAAATAATCGATTTTCAGTTTTATTTCTATTAAGTCTGATATCTAGAGGTGCATCCAATTCAACATAATAAAATTTGCCACCATTAGATTCAAAAATATTTTTAAAAATTGAAACATTTTCAATGTCAGACAATTTATCATAATTTATAACACATGTAAAAATAATACCAGGAATAGAGCTTTCAGAAAAATATTTAAACATATTAATTCTAAGCATTTTAACCATCTCCTGTCCTTCTTTAGTACTATAGCTGAAAAAATTATTTACAAGATCTATGGACATATGATTATGAAATAATTTGAAATTTGTTAATTTAGCTAATTCTTGCCCAACTGTCATTTTACCAACAGCTTGAGGTCCAGTTATCATTATTAAATCAGGCATATTACCTCCTTTTAATTTTAACTCACAATTATACTTTAAAATATAATTGCAAAAAAAACAATAAATTTTAAATTTTCTATTGCAAAAAAAAATAATCGTGCTATAATAAAATATGAAAGTCAAAGAAAGTCAAAGTCAGAAGAAGGAGAATAAAGTCAAAAGTGAGAATTTCAGATGTAATAGAACAATTTATAGATGATATGTTTGATGAAGAGAATAAAGCAATAATACAAAGAAATGATTTAGCAACAAGATTTAATTGTGTACCATCACAAATAAATTATGTTATATCAACGAGATTTACACCGATTCAAGGATATTATGTAGAAAGTCAAAGAGGAGGAGGTGGCTATATAAAAATAGTTAGAACTCAAATAAATGAAGAAGATGCAAAAAAATCATTACTAAATAAAATTGGAGATAAGCTTACTGTTAAAGAAGCTAATTCATTATTAGAAATATTGAATCAAGAAAAATTAATAACAGATAAAGAACTAAAAATATTTAAGAGCTTGGTAACAGATAATTGTTTATCAACAATAAAAATCAAAAAAGAAGAAATCAGAGCAAATATTTTGAAAAATATAATAATAAATTTGTAAGCCAAAATGACTTCAATAGAAAGGAATAAAATATGAAATGTCAAAATTGTGGAAAGAATGAAGCAAATTTTCAATATAGACAAATAATAAATGGAAAGAAAAAAGAATTGATTCTATGCAGTGAATGTGCTAAGAAATTAGGATTGGACAACATGGATATAGGATATGAATTTGGAGGAATGAGTGATATTTTAGGGGGATTATTCAATGGATTCTTAGAAGATACTAGAATACCACTAATTCAAACAAATAACCTAGAGTGCAAAACATGTGGAACAAACTATAATAATTTTATAACAGATGGAATGCTAGAATGTGAAGATTGCTATAAAACATTTGATAAACAAATAGATAAGGTATTAAAAAACATACACAACAGTAATAGACATATTGGAAGAAAGCCATCAGAACAGTTAGATCAAGTAGCAGAAGAATCTGCAGAATATAAACTAGAAAATAAGGAAGAAACAAAATTAGAAAAACTAGAAAGAGAATTAAGAACAGCTGTAGAGGAAGAAAGATATGAAGATGCAGCAAAATTAAAAAATCAGATAAAGGAGATTAAACAATAATGTCTTGGTATTTAAAAAATGGAAAAGATTCAGATGTTATATTATATTCAAAATCTAGATTAACAAGAAATTTAAGCAAAGTAAAATTTAATACAGCAAATGATTTAAAAGATCAAAAAAAGGTATATGAAATATTAAAGAAAATAACACCAAAGTTAGGATATAGTTTAAAGTTCATAGATTATAAAACAATTGATGAAGTAACAAAAAAATCATTATTAGAAAAGAATATAATAACGAAAGAATTTTATAATTTTAAAAGTAATTATAAAGCAGTAATAATCAATGATGAAGAAAATATAGCAATACAAGTAAATGGACAAGATCAAATAGTATTACAAGTATTTCAAAGTGGAAAAAGCATAGAAGAAACAACAAAATTAATAATTGAATTAGATAAAAAATTAGAAAAATTAGTAAATTATGCATTTAATGAAAAATATGGATATTTATCACCAAATTTAATGAATATAGGAACAGGATTAAAAGAAACTGTAAAATTACATTTACCAGGATTAAATATTACAAACAATATAAGGAAAGTAAGAAATACAGTAAATAATTTAGGAATCACAATGAATGAAGAAGAAGGCGATATATTTGAAATATCAACAACACAGATAATAGGAACAACAGAAGAAAATATTAAAGAAAGCATAAAACCAATAATAGATAACATCATTGAAAATGAACGAAAATTAAGAAAATATTTAATTAAAAATACAGAAGATATTGAAGATGAGATATTAAGAGATTATGGAATAATTTCATATTCAAATAAAATTAAGGACGAAGAATATCAAAATTTAATATCAATGGTAAAAATGGGAGTTGATTTAGGAATACTAGAAAAAATAGATGACACAAAAATGAAAAAAATCTTAAATTACTCAAACCCATATACATTAGCAAAATATTTAGGTCAAGATATAACAAATCTAGATATAGAAAAAGAAAGAGCTAAAATTTTAAAAGAAATAATAAATAAATAATATAAAAAACAAAAGAAAGGAGAATAATATGAAGTTTACAACAAGAACAGACAAAATATTTGAAATTGCAAGAAATTTTGCAATAGAAAGTAACAGCACATACATTGGAACAGAACACATATTATATGGAATTGTAATAGAAGGAACAAGCAAATCAAGTCAATATTTATTAGCACACAAAGTAGATGAATTAGCATTAAGAAAAGAAATAATGAATATAACTAGAATAGGATCAATATTTGCAGCATTTGATGATGTTCAATTAACACCAAACGCAAAAAGAATATTGCAATCAGCATTAATAAATGCAAGAGCAAAAGGAAACGACAAAATTGATGCAGACGATTTAACAATAGGAATATTGGAAGAATCAAACTCAATAGCAAATAGAATTTTAATAGATTTATCAATAGATTTAAATGAACTATATGAAGAATTAAATAATTCAGGAAAAGGAGAAAATACGACAACTACAAATAATAGTTATAATAATACACCAACATTAAATCAATATAGTTTGGATTTAACACAAAAAGCAAAAGAGGGAAAATTGGACCCAGTAATAGGTAGAAAAGAAGAAATCCAAAGGGTAATTCAATTATTATCAAGAAGAACAAAAAATAATCCATGTTTAGTCGGAGAACCAGGTGTAGGTAAAACAGCCATAGTAGAAGGCTTAGCAGAAAGAATTGAGCAAAAGAAAGTACCAGAGCAACTATTTAACAAAAGAGTAGTAAGCTTAGACTTAACAAGTTTAATGGCAGGCGCAAAATATAGAGGTGATTTTGAAGAAAGAATAAAAAATGTACTAGATGAGGTAAAAAAAGCAGGAGATATTATTTTATTCATAGATGAAATACATACAATAGTAGGAGCAGGATCAACAGAAGGCTCAATGGATGCAGCAAACATATTAAAACCATTATTAGCAAGAGGTGAAATTCAATTAGTAGGTGCAACAACATTAAAAGAATATAGAAAATATATAGAAAAAGATGCAGCATTAGAAAGAAGGTTCAGTCCTGTAACAGTTTCAGAGCCAACAGAAGAAGATACATTACAAATATTAAAAGGAATTAGGGATAAATATGAAGCACATCACAATGTAAAAATTACTGATGAAGCCTTAAAAGCAGCAGTTGAATTATCATCAAGATATATAAATGATAGATTTTTACCTGACAAAGCAATAGATTTAATGGATGAAGCTGCATCAAAAATAAGAATGCAAACTTATGAAGAACCAGTAATATTAAAGGAAAAAGCAGAAGAAATAGATAAAATAAATAAAGAAAAAGAAGAAAGTGTAAGAAAACAAGAATTTGAACAAGCAGCAAAATTAAGAGACAAAATAAAAGAATTAAAAGATGAATATAATAAAGAAAAAGAAAAAATAGAGAATGACAAAAAGAATAAGATTTATATATTAAACGAAGAAGATATTGCACAAGTTGTATCATCATGGACAGGAATCCCAGTATCAAAAGTTTCAGAAACAGACAATGAAAAATTAAAACATTTAGAAGAAAATTTACATGAAAGAGTAATAGGACAGGATGAAGCGGTAAAAGCAGTAGCAAAAGCAATCAAAAGAAATCGTATGGGTCTAAATGATCCAAGCAAACCAATAGGTTCATTCTTATTCTTAGGACCAACAGGTGTAGGAAAAACTGAATTGTCAAAAGCATTAGCAGAAAATCTATTTGGAAGTGAAGATTCATTAATAAGAATAGATATGTCAGAATATATGGAGTCACATTCAACAGCTAAATTAATAGGTGCCCCTCCAGGATATGTAGGATATGATGAAGCTGGACAATTAACAGAAAAAGTGAGAAGAAAACCATACTCAGTAATACTATTTGATGAAATAGAAAAAGCACATCCTGATGTAATGAATATAATGCTTCAAATCTTAGATGATGGAAGATTAACAGATTCACAAGGAAGAATCGTAAACTTTAAAAATACTGTAATAATCATGACTTCAAACATTGGCGCACAAAAAATTACAGACAAAAAGCCATTAGGATTTAAAGCAACAAAAGAAGAAGAAGAAAAAGAAAATGAAACAATAAAATCAGATGTAATGGCAGAATTAAAACGTGATTTTAAACCAGAATTCTTAAATCGTATTGATGAGATAATTGTATTCCATAAACTAACAGAAAAAGAAGAAGGAAAGATTTTTGATCTATTAATAAACAAAGTAATAGAAAGAATGAAAAAACAAGGAATTACAATAAAAGTTGATAAAAAGGCAAAAGATTTAATAATTAAAAAAGGAATTGATACAAACTATGGAGCAAGACCATTGAAAAGAGCAATCCAAACAATGGTTGAAGATAACATAGCAGATGCAATGCTTGATGGAAAAATAAAAACAGAAGCAACAATTTCAGCAGATAATGATAAAATTGAAGTAAAAGTATAATACTGATATTTCAAGAAGTTGACAAACTTCGAAAGCATTCTGAAAGAGAAGGATGCGATTAGAGATTTGAAAGATGGCGAAAAACTTGCCACACAATCAGACCTCTTCATGTAACTTGAAAGAAAGGGCATGGGATTTGAGGAGCGCTTCAAAGTATGGAGACTCCAAAATACTGGACAGGCAACAAATGTCCGTGTAGGAGGCAAAGAAGTACCTGTGGTCAAGGCCATAAAGAAGCTTTATCGCTTTAGAGTGATTGACTGATTTCTTCTAAGCAGAAGGAGCGAGTTGATAAACTCGCTCTTTTTGCAATTTATTTTGGATTTATAAAATATAAATATATAATTGCAATAATAAAATATGATTGCTATAATAAAATAGAATTCAAAAGAAAAAAAGGATGGACTAAATGGACATATTAGCAATAATTGTAATATTATTAGTATTTATCGTTCTTTTAATAGCATCAGTAGTAGCACAAATGCGCGCAGCAGGAATAAAAGTCACAGACTTTTGGTCATTCATAAATGCAAATCAAGAGCTTGATAGCTTATATGAATTTTCAAAAAGATATACTAAAATGACGCCACAGCAGCAAGTAATATATTTAGGTGAAGCGGAAAAAATGTTTGCAGCATTTGATAAAATCCCACAAACAGTATGGGAAGATGATCATGATAAATATGAAGCAGTACTAGATACATATAAAGATATAAGAGTTATGCGTTGGAATGAGCTTCATCAAGATCAAGACGATGAAGAGGAAGATGAAGAAAATGAATGATAAAAAGATAACAGAAAGAACAATAAAAAATAATAAGAAGGAAACTATGCAAAAAAGAATCTTTCTATTATATGTTCCAGGAACAATTGCAATAGTATTTGCAATTGCTTATATAATGACACAAAATATGACATTCTTATGGCTATTCGGATTATTTTCTTTTATAACGATTTTTGGAATAGACGGGAACTCAAAAGTATGTGAAAATTGCCATAAATGGGGGAGCGTAAATTGGACATTAGAAAAAGGTAAAGAACAAGTACAAGAAATTATAACTGAAAATGCTTTTGGAAAAAGACAAAAAACATACAAAAAAACAAAATATAATAACAAAATAGGAATATGTAAATGTTGTAAACACAAAATCGTTAAAGAAACAAAACAAAGAATATAAATAATAAAACGAAGATAGTTACTCAAAATACTATCTTTTTTTATGCATAAAATACTAGTCAAGATTACATTATTACAAAAATAATACAAAAATAATACAAATTTTACTATTTTATGTTTACAAAATAAAAAAAAGATGTTATACTCTAGATATTGACACAAAGATAAATGATACACAAACGAAAATTTAGGAGGAACATAAATGGAAAAAAATTATTTAGAGAACAACAGTCTAACTTTAATAGGTAAAATTACTGATGATAAAACATTTAGTCATGAGATCTACAGTGAAAAGTTTTATACAGTAAATGTAAGTGTACCAAGATTAAGTGGAAATGCAGATCTAATACCAGTAACAATTTCAGAAAGATTGTTTAAAGATAGTGATCTAACTATAGGAAGAAATATAAAAGTTGAAGGACAATTTAGATCATATAATAGTTATGAAAAAGAAAAAAATAGATTAATATTAACAGTATTTGCAAAATCAATTGAATTTATTGAAGACGAAATTGATAATATTGAATCAACACAAGGAATTGCAACAAATGAAGTCGAATTAATTGGTTATATATGTAAGCCACCAATTTATAGACAAACACCATTTGGAAGAGAAATAGCAGATGTATTATTAGCAGTAAATAGAGCATATAATAAATCAGACTACATTCCATGTATAACATGGGGAAGAAATGCAAGATTCTGTTCAGAAATGACTGTAGGAACAGAAGTTAAAATTATAGGTAGAGTTCAATCAAGAAACTACGAAAAGAAATATGGAGATGGTACTGTAGAACAAAGAGTAGCATATGAAGTATCAGTAGCAAATCTTGAATTAATAAATAATGAAGAAAATCAAGCAGAAGAAAAAGAAATAGAAGAGTAAATAGAACAAATTTAATATATTGAAAATTAGGGAGCTTGAAAAATAATGTAAAGCTCCTTTCTTTTGTAATTTATTGACTTTTAAGACAATTGACTTTATAATAAAAAGGTATAATATACAAGGAGGAAAGTTATGGGTGAAGTAATAGTCATCACATCTGGTAAAGGAGGAGTTGGTAAAACAACAACAACAGCAAATCTTGGATCTGCACTAGCAATGCGTGGAAAAAAGGTAGTTTTACTAGATACAGATATTGGCTTAAGAAACCTAGATGTCGTAATGGGATTAGAAAATAGAATCGTATACGATATAGTAGATGTTATTGAGGGAAAATGTAAATTAAGACAAGCTTTAATAAAAGATAAAAGATTTACAGATTTATTTTTGTTGCCCGCAGCCCAAACTAGAGATAAAGACGCAATAAATGAAGATGAAATGATTAGATTAACTCAAAGATTAAAAGAAGAATTTGATTATATCATTGTAGATTGCCCTGCTGGAATAGAACAAGGATTTAAAAATGCAATAGCAGGAGCAGATAGAGCTATAGTAGTAACAAATGCAGAGATTTCATCAATTAGAGATGCAGATAGAATTATAGGATTGTTAGAATCATCAAATATTAGAAATCCAGAATTAATAATCAATAGAATTAGACCTGAAATGGTAAAAAGAGGCGAGATGATGGATGTAGAAGACATATTAGATTTATTATCAATAGATTTAATAGGTGTCGTACCAGAAGACGAAAACATTATAACTCAAACAAACAAAGGTGAACCAGCAGTAGCTAATAAAAAGGCAGCTTCAGGAAAAGCTTATATCGAAATAGCAAGAAGAATTCTAGGTGAAAATGTTGAAATCACAATTCCTGGAAGAAAAAAAGAATCGTTCTTTAGTAGAATATTCAAAAAATAAATAAACTGAAAATATGGAGGAAGAAATGTTCTATTTCAATAAATTTTTTAAAAAGAATGAAAACAAAAGCGAAGAAAAAAGCAAGGCAAAGAATAAGGAACAAGCAAAAGAAAGATTACATTTAGTATTAATGCAAGATAGAGCACATGTTTCAGCAGATTTTTTAGATATGATGAGACAAGAAATTATAGATGTAATCAAGAAATATGTTAATGTTGACGACAAAGAAATTGACGTAAAATTAACAAATAAGCAAAATAGTGATGGAACAATAGGCGCACCAGCTTTATATGCCAATATTCCTTTTAAAAGCATAAAAACTGAAATAAAATCAGAAATGAATAAGGAAGAAAACGCAAAGCAAAAAATAAAAAAAGAAAAAATTGAAGCAGAAGTAAAAGCTCAAATAGCAGATGAAAAAAAGAATAAGGAAATAGAAAAAAAGGCTTCTAAAAAAACAGAAAAGAAATCCGTAGAACATACAGATAAGAAGAAAAAAGTAGAAAAAATTGAAACTCCTAAAACAAATAAATAATTTATTTTATTAATATACAAAGGAGATAAGATTGAAAAAGAGATTAAGTAAAAATATTGAATGGATAATACTAATAGCCACAGTATTATTGTCAATAATAGGATTATTTGCAATTTATTCAGCAACAGCAAGCACAAAACATGAAGAATTTTACAAACAACTCATGTGGCTAGGAGTAAGTATTCCAGTAATGATTGCATTAATAATAATTGATTATGATCAATTATCAAAAGCAATTCCTGCTCTTTATGGATTAAGTTTGCTATCGCTTGTTGCAGTACTATTTACAAAGCCAATAGGAGGAGCAACAAGCTGGTTCGTAATAGGAAGTATATCAGTACAACCATCTGAATTTTCCAAAATAATATTTATAATAACAATAGCATTATTGATAGCAAAAATTAAAAAAAATAATGAAAATGATATTAATAAACCACTAAAATTAATGCAGGTATTAGCAGTAGCAGCAATACCATTATTATTAATATTAAAACAACCAGATTATGGAACAGGTTCAGCATTCGTATTTGCATTATTATGTATGCTATTTACAGCAGGAATTTCAAAAAAATATATAATAACAGGTATTTTATTAGTTATTATCATAATACCATTATTATATTTCTTTGTTCTACCACCACATGCAAAACAAAGAATTCAAGTGTTTTTAAATCCTGCAGTAGATCCAAGGGGATCAGGATATAATTTAACACAATCAAAAATAGCAATAGGTGCAGGACAATTAACAGGAATGGGGTATTTAAAAGGTAATCAAACTCAGTTAGGGTTCTTGTATCCAAAGTCAACAGACTTCATTTTTTCAGTAATAGGAGAAGAATTGGGGTTTGTAGTAGCAGGATCAATAATAATCTTATATGTGGTACTGATAACTAAATCAATATCAATAGCGAAAACTGCAAGAGATGAGCTCGGCTCACTAATAGCAAGTGGTATAACAGGAATATTTTTCTTCCATATGCTTGAAAACATAGGAATGACAATAGGAATGCTCCCAATAACAGGTGTCCCATTACCATTCGTAAGCTATGGAGGAAGTTCATTATTGAGTAACTTTATAATGATAGCATTATTATTAAATATAAGTGGTCGTAGACAAAAAAATATTTTTATAGAATAGGTAAAAAATGATAAAAAAATTAAAAATAGGAAATGTAGAATTAAAAAATAATTTAGTTTTAGGACCAATGGCAGGCTATACAGACCTGCCATTTCGTATTATTTGCGAAAAATATAATCCAGGATTAGAAGTAACAGAAATGGTAAGTGCAAAAGGATTATATTATGATGATTCAAAAACAAAAGAATTATTTAATACGACAGGTCAAACAAACAAAATATCAGTCCAAATATTTGGAAGCGATGTAAAAGCAATGGGATATGCAGCAAAATATTTATCAGAAAATAATATTGGAGATATTATTGATATAAATATGGGATGTCCAGCACCAAAAATTGTAAAAAATGAAGATGGAAGTAAGCTTCTATTAAACTTAGATTTAGCAGAAGATGTAGTGAGAGCAGTAGTTGATAATAGCACAAAGCCAGTCACAGTAAAAATTAGAAAAGGATGGGATCATCAGCATATTGTTGCAGTAGAAGCAGCAAAAAGAATTGAAAAAGCCGGAGCATCAGCAATCGCTATTCATGGAAGAACACGTTCAGATTATTATACAGGTATTGCAGATTGGGATATAATAAAACAAGTAAAAGAAAATGTGGGAATACCAGTAATAGGTAATGGTGATATAAAAACTCCAGAAGATGCCAAAAGAATATTTGAACAAACTAATGTAGATGGAATCATGATAGCAAGAGGGACTTTAGGAAATCCATGGATATTTAAACAAATAAAAGAATATTTAGAAACTGGCACATATTCAAAAATATCAAATAGTGAATTACTAAATGTAATGTTAGAACATATTGATTTAGAAATAAAAGAAAAAGGCGAATATACTGGAATTCGCGAAATGAGAAAACATATCTCTTTTTATCTAAAAGGATTAAAAGACGCATCAGAAATGAGAAACAAAGTAAATAGAATAGAAAGCACAGAAGAATTAAAGAAAACACTAATTGAATATTTAAAATAACTCGGTACACACGTACCGAGTTTTTATACTTTTAACTTCTTTATAATTTTAATTTCATTATATAGTTGTTTAATTCTATCTTCACGAGCAACAATAGCATCACTAAATTCAATAATTAGTTGTTGGTAATTTTCGATAGTTTCACCAGGTTTTAACAACATTTTCATACCAGCACCATAATATTCTTTTGTACGCTCAGAATGAGCAGCTTGAATTTTTTTATCATAAGATTCAACAATACGTAAGCGTTTTAATTGATCCTTTAGATAATTAATATAGTTACAAATTCCTGCAATCTCATATAAGATATCATCAATAACAACTTTAAATAAAGCCTTTAAAGGTTTTTTATTAATTTTTCCAAGATGTTGATTTTGCTTCAAAAAGTCAAGTGCAACAACATTTTTAGGAGGCTCAGTATCAACAATCATATCTTTAAGCGTTTCAGAAATATTAACATGAGTTTTATAGTGCCTTTTTGTAACAAGAGCATCATATTCATCTGCGACTCTAATAATTTGCCCAGAAAGAGGAATATCTTTTTTCGTCAAACCTCTAGGATATCCTGTTCCATTAAGAGCTTCATGATGGTACCAAGGACCATCAGAATAATACATTAAATTATGATCCTTCATACAATATTCATATCCTAATGTAGTATGTGTTTTCATAATTTCAAATTCTTCAGGAGTTAATTTTCCATCTTTATGAAGTATTTTAGGATCAATAAACAATTTACCAACATCATGAACATAACCGGCGACAAGGCAATGCAAAATAAACTTACTATTAAAATGCATATAAGTACAAATTCTTGCAGTTAGATTTCCAACATTTTGACAATGTCTATGAGTCATAAAATCTAAATTTTGCATAACAGATAAACTATTTTGTAAATCTGGATCCAAATCATGGATATTAACATTATAAGGACTATAAAATTCAAATTTTTCTTCTAACATAATTTCTCCTTCGTATAAAAATATTTTAGCATTAAAAAAAATATGTTTCAACTAGTTAGCTAAAATAGACAACATTGAGCTTTTATGGTAATATAATTAAGACAAAATGAATATTATATCAAAATTGAAAGGAGCAATGAAATGTATCTAAAAAGACTTGAAATTCAAGGATTCAAATCATTCGCAGACAGAACTATTTTGGAATTTCAAGGTGGTGGAATAACAGCAGTAATTGGACCAAATGGTTCAGGAAAAAGTAATATATCAGATGCAATAAGATGGTGTCTTGGAGAGCAAAGTATTAAATCTTTAAGAGGAAGTAAATCTGAAGACATCATATTTGCAGGAACACAAGCTAGAAAACCATTATCATTTGCAGAAGTAGAAATGACATTTGATAATAGTGATAATGTTTTAAATATAGAATTCCAAGAAGTTACAATAAAAAGGAAAATATATAGAACAGGTGAATCAGGATATTTCATAAATAATGTTCCTTGTAGATTAAAAGATATAATTGAATTATTCATGGATACAGGTATAGGAAGAGATGGCTATTCAATAATAGGACAAGGACGAATAGACGAAATATTAAGTGCAAAATCAGAAGATAGAAGACATATATTTGAAGAAGCAGCAGGAATTGTAAAATATAGAGTAAGAAAAGAAGAATCAGAAAAGAAATTAGAACAAACAAAGCTAAATTTGATAAGAATAAATGATATATTAACAGAAATTGAATCAACCATAGAACCATTAAAAGAACAATCTGACAAAGCAAAAAAATATCTAGATTTAAGAGAAAACTTAAAAAATATTGAAGTAGGATTAATTTTAACTAAAATAGATTCAACAAAACAAAAATTAACAGAAATTCAAGAAAATAAAATAATATTTGAAGAAAATGATAAAAATGAAAATAATAAATTGCTTAAATTACAATCAGAAAGAGAAGAATTAAAATTAAAATATGAACAAATTATTGAAGAAAAAGAAAGAATTCAAAATATTTCATCAGAAAGTAAAACACAATTAGAGAAAATAAATTCTAATATCAATTTGAGTAATGAAAGAATTTTAAATAATAATGAGAATATATCTAGATTAGAAAATACAATAACAGAAATAACAAATTCAATTTCAGAATTAACTGAAGAAAAAGAGAATAAAAATTTTAAAAAAGAAAATCTAGCAAAAAATAAAGAACTTTTTGACAAAGAATTATCAGAAAAGCAAGCAGAATTAAATAAAATAACACAAACATTATCAGAAAAAGCAAAAGAAATTGAAGAAAAGAAGAAAATAATTGAAGAAAATACTGAATTAAAATATGAACTACAACAAAAATTTAATGAACAAGAAATAATAATAAAAAATTCAAATGACCGTATAAAGCAATTAGAAAAGGATCTTGTATCAATCATTTCAAATCTAGATAAAAATAGAATCATAAAAAATGAAAGACTATTACAATTTAAAAAAATAGAAAATAATAGGAATAAATCAATTTTAGAATTATCTAAAAAACAAGAGCAAATAAATCAAATTGAATTAAAAATAAAAAGTTTTGATGAAAAAATAAATTCATATCAATCAGAAAAAAGAATTAAAGAATCAAAAGTTAAATTTTTGGAAGAATTAGAAAGAGAAAAAGAAGGTTATGCAAAAGCCGTAAAAAGTATTATAACCGAATGTGAGAAAAACCAAGTTTTAAACCAAGGCTATAAAGGTGTGATTGCAAATATAATTAAAGTAGATAATAAATATGCTACAGCGATTGAAATGCTACTAGGAGCATCGATTCAAAATATTGTAACTAAAACAGAACAAGATGCAAAAACAATGATTGAATATTTACGAAATAATAATCTAGGCAGAGCATCATTTTTACCAATGACAACATTTAAAGGCAATAAGTTAGATAGATACAAATCAGTTGAAGGCACTATAGGAATTGCATCAGATTTAATTTCTTATGAAAAAGAATATGATGGAATAATGCAAAACCTTTTAGGAAAATCAATTATTGTAGACTCAATGGAAAACGCAATAAAGTTAGCAAAAGAAAATAGATATTCATTTAGAATAGCAACATTGGAAGGTGATATAATAACACCATCAGGATCAATGACAGGTGGATCATTAGCAAAGAAAACAAGTAATATTCTAGGAAGAACTGAAGAAATTAAAACATTAAAAAGAGAGCTAATAAAATTAGAAGAATCAATAAAACAATTAGAAAATCAAAAAGAAGAGTTTTCAAAATCTAATGCAGAGCAAATTGATAGTATCGAAAAATTAAAAGAAGAAATGCAACAAAATGAAATAATCTTTGCAACAGAACAAGAGAAAATGAACTCAATAAATAAAGAAGTAACAGCATTAGAGAACGAAAAAAACAAAAAACAACAAGAAATTTCAAACCATAATGAAAATGTTGAAAAATCAAATAATAATAAATTAATGATTTCAAAAAATATATCAGAAATCGTCGAGAAATGTACAAAATTAAATGATGAAATCACAGAATATGCACAAAAGCATCAAACAGACCAAGAAAATATTGATATACTAAATGAAGATATTACAAATTTGAAAATATCAGTATCATCATTTGAAGAAAGCAATCTTTCAATAGATGAAATAATTGAAAGAATTACATCTGAAATAGAATCAAAAACAATAAATATAGAAAACTATAAAAAAGAAATCATACAATTAAAAGAAAAGAATTCAGAATTAGAGCAATTGATAAAAGAATTAGAGCAATCAATATTAAAAATCAAAACAGAAGTAGAAAACAGCCAAGAAAGACAGAATGAATTAAAACAGCAAAGAATAAAAGAAAATGAAAGAATTTCAGAAATTGAAAAAACAATTGAAAAACAATTTGAAACAATTAGAGACATAAAAGAACAAATAGTTAAAATTGGAATGAAAGAAACAAATATTAATGAAGCGATTACAACATTAATAAATGAATTATGGACAGAATATGAAATAACTCCAAACAATGCCAAACAATTCGAAAGACCAACAAATATCAAAAAAGTAGAAGAAGATGTCAAAAAACTACGTGAAGAAATAAAACAATTAGGAAGCATTAATATAGATTCAATTGAGGAATACAAGAAAACAGAAGAAAGATATACTCAAATGAATGAACAAAGATATGATTTAGAAACAACAATTGCAAAATTACACGAAGTAATAGCACAAATGACAGAAACAATGAAAAAACGTTTTAAAGAAAAATTTGAAATAATAAATACAAACTTTAATGAAACATTTAAAGAACTATTTGGTGGAGGTATGGCAAAAATATCATTAGAAGATGAAGAAAATATACTAGATTGTGGAATTGATATACAAGTTCAACCAACAGGTAAAAAATTACAAAATATGATGCTACTATCAGGTGGAGAAAGAGCACTAACAGCAATAGCATTACTATTTGCAATATTAAAAATAAATCCATCACCATTCTGTATACTTGACGAAATTGAAGCAGCACTTGATGATGTAAATGTATATAGATATGCAGAATATTTAAAGAAATTGAATAAATTGACACAATTCTTAATAATCACACATAGAAAAGGAAGTATGGAAGCAGCAGGAGCCGTATATGGCGTAACAATGGAAGAGAATGGTATCAGTAAAATGTTATCAATAAGTTTAAAAAAATAAGAAGGTGATTAAATGCCAAAGAAGGAAAAAGTAAAATATAAAACACAAAAAGCAAAAAAAGTAAAATATCAAGAAGCAAAAATTCAATTATTTGATTACGATCAAGTCACAGGAACTAAAAAAGAAAACAAGGAAAAAGCAAAACAACAAAAAAAATATCAAAAACAGAAATTAAAAGAGCTTAAAGAAGCAAGAAAAAAAGAAAAGCAAGAAGAACAAGAATTTGAACTAGATTTGAATATAAATAATAATAAAGCTATTTCAAATCAAAAAGTAAAGAAGAAAAAAAGAAAAATAAAAGGAATAGTAAAATTTATAATATTTATACTAATAATCTCAGGAATAATAGCTTTCTTAAAATCACCTTTTTTTACATTACAAAAAATAAGTGTAAAAGGAAATAATAAATTAATAGCAGCAGAAGTAATTAAATTATCAAAGATTGAAATAAATAAAAATATGTTTCAAAAAAATTTATTATCTTTAAGTAAAAATTTAAAACAAAATCCATACATAAAAAGTGTATCATTAAAAATAATTTCATCATCAGAACTAGAGTTTGACGTAGTAGAAAGAATTGAAAAATATTATATTACAGCATCAAATAAGTTTTACACTATTGACAATAGTGGTATGATAATAAAAGAGGTAATAACAGAACCTACAAATTTAATAAAATTATCTATGTTTAAAACAGAAGAAGCAAATATAAAAGTTGGTAATAAATTAAATGAATCAGACATTAAAGACATTGAAGATATATCAAGTATTTTAGATAATTATATATATACAATAAAGAAAAATATAGAAGTATCAGAAGCATATTATAATGAAAAAATAGGGTACGTGATTAATTTATCACAAGAAAAGAAAGTGGTTTATTTAGGCGACAAAAATAAAATGGAAACAAAAATTTTATATTTAAAGAAAATAATTGAACAAGAAAAGGGAATTGAAGGAGAAATATTTTTAAATAAAGATTTTAAAGATAAATTCCCAGTGTTTAGAGAAAAAGTATAAAGAGGAGGTAGATACATTGCAAAATAAAAATTTTAGAATTGAAATTGGACTTGTTTGCTTTGTACTATTTATAATAATTGTATTACAATATAGAACAATAAAAAAGAATAGTGAAGTGGTAACACAGTCATTTGGAAATGAACAATTAAAAGGAACATTGATTCAAGAAAAAGAAAAATACGATAAAATGGCTGAAGAAAACGAGAAAATTTTAAAAAAGCTAGAAGAAGTCAGAACAAATGCAGAAAAAACAACAACATCATCAAATGATATATCAGAAAAATTAAAGAAAAATGATATGTTATTAGGATTAACAAATGTAAAAGGAAGCGGAATAATAATAGTTGCCAAAGATGCAAAAGCAACTTTAGCAACAGATGATATAAATAAGTTTTTAGTACATGATGTTGATTTACGTGAAATAATAAATGAATTATCAAACGCAGGAGCACAAGCAATAGAAGTAAATGGACAAAGAATAGTAAGTTCAAGCTGTGTAACATGTGCAGGAAATGTTATTTCAATAAACGGAGAAAGAGTTTCATCACCATTCACAATTAAAGCAATTGGAAATGCAGACCTATTATATGGAGCATTAACAAGACCTGGTGGATATATTCAAATCATGCAAGAGCAGTCACTAATATCAGAAGTAAAAAAATCAAATAATATTCAAATAGGTAAATTTACAGGAACACTTCCACAAAAATATATGAAAACGAAAGGAGAATAATATTGAAGACAATAAAACATAAATGGTCACTAACAATAATAATTGGAATAGTTGCAGCATTATTAGTAACTTCAATATTATTGCAATTTAAAACTGTTGATGAAACCACAAACGCAGATGTAGAAGGATTAAGAGATACAGAATTAAAATCACAAATTTCATCATATAAAAATAAATATAATGAAGTATCATCACAATATCAAAATAGTATAGCAAAAATCGCAGAATATACAAAATCGGCAACAACCTCGACAGAATCAACAAATTTAATAAAATCAGAATATCAAAAGTCAAATGAGTTATTAGGATTAACAGATGTAAAAGGAGAGGGAATCATAATAACATTAAAAGATGTAGGAGAAAATAAATATTCTTCAGAAGATCTTAGAAACCTAGTAAATGAATTAAGATATGCAGGAGCAGAAGCTATTTCAATAAATGGAAATAGAGTAATAAACTTAACCGATATAGTAACATTAAATGAAAAATTCATAATAATGGATGGCAGTAGAGCAAGATTATCATCACCATATATAATCAAAGCAATAGGTGATAGAAAATATTTATCAAGCACATTAAACACCAAAACAACTGGTTTTGTTGATTTGATGAAAAGCAATGGTTTGGAAGTAACAATTGAAGAATCAAATAAAATTGAAATAGATAAATATCAAGGAGAAATTAAATCAAACTATTTAAAGGAGGAAAAGTAATATGTGGATCTCAATAATAATAGGAAGTGCTGTAGGTGTAGGACTAGGATTCATATTACCAACAGTTCCTTATGTAGCATCAAAATATTTAGCGATAGCAATAATTGCAGCACTTGACACAGTATTAGGTGGAATCGCAAATAATGTAGATAATAAATTTGATTCAAAAGTATTTATTTCAGGATTTTTTATGAATGCAATAATGGCAATATTATTGACATATTTAGGACAAAAATTAAATGTAGATATTTATTTAGCCGCATTAATTGTTTTTGTAGGAAGAATATTTAATAATATAGGAATAATTAGAAGATATTACATTAATAAAATATCAAGAAAAAATGACAAAAAAACTCAAGAAAATCAAGTAATAGAATAAAAAGAAAATGTATTACATACAAGTAACAAAAACATTACAAAAATAACATTTTATTATTGACTTTTAAAGTAAAATAATATATCATACATAAAAATACAAGAGCAGGAGGGTTTTTGCTTTGGCAATAGGTGATGTAATTGTCGGAATCGATATCAGAGCTTCTAGGACAAGTCTTATAGTCGGTGAAGTCAATAGTTTCAATCAAATTGAAGTAGTTTGTAGCACCAGCACAAAAAGCAACGGCATTCAAAAAGGAAAAATAATAAATGAAACTGCACTAGCAGAAACACTAAAAAAGGTAGTAGCAGATGCTGAAAAAGAAATGGATATAACAATTAATTCAGCATATGTCACAATGCCAGGAAAGTACGTTACGATTATACAAAACAGTGTTACAAAAGAGGCAAAAGATAAATATTCAGGCATATCAACAAGAGATGTATTAACTGCATTATTAGCAGCAAAAGCAGTTGAAATTCCTGAAGGAAAACAAATAATAGATATTATAACAAACGACTTCGTTTTAGATGATGGAAAAGAAGTCAAAAATCCAGTAGGCTCGTTTGCATCAAGCTTTACACTAGATTGTCAAATTATACTAGGAGATGAAGAATATCTAAAGATATTAAGAAATGTATTTAGAAAAGCAAATATAGAAATTGATGGATATGTACCAATTGTTCTAGCAGAGAAAAATCTAATGCTTGAAGAATCAGAACAAAAAGATTCAGTAATGCTATTAGACGTGGGAGCACAACAAATTGACGTAGGAGTATTCTTTGGAGAAAGAATAATATATACTAATTCAATAGACGTTGGTGGAGACAATATTACAAACGATATATCAATAGTATTAGGAATATCTTTAGAAGAAGCAGAAAAGTTAAAGAAACAATATAGCTTAGCATTAAGATCTTATATAGATAATGATACAGAAGTAGTATTATCAACATCAAGCGAACCAAATAAAGTAGTAAAAAGCTCTGAAATTGTAGAAATTATAGAAGCCAGAGTTGAGCAAATGTTTGAATTAGTAAATAAAGATATAACAAATAAAGGCTTAAAATCAGAAATAAATACAGTTATATTAACAGGGCAGGACATTTTAAGTATAAGTAAAAGTGACATGGTAGGAAAAATCACTTTAAATATACCGGTAAAAGCTTCTACAGGAAAAATTGCAGGATTGATAAAACCAAATTATGCAACAGCATATGGATTAGTAAGATACATTGCTACAAGACCATTTTCAAAAAATATCTCAAGTAGTATAGATAAAGAAAAAAATGAAAGTTTCATAAAAAAAGTATTATATAAAATAAAAGAATTCTTTTATTCATAACAGTAAATAAATGAAATAAAAAATAGGGAGGATTTAAATTTATGTTAATGGATAATAATAACATCTATGAACAAAACGAAAGAACAGATGATACAGCAGTAATCAAAGTTATTGGTGTAGGTGGAGCTGGAAACAATGCAGTAGACAGAATGATTGATTCAGGCATTGAAGGAGTTGAGTTTGTTGCAATAAATACAGATAGACAAGCATTAATGAAATCAAAAGCTAATTTAAAAATACAAATTGGTGAAAAAATAACAAGAGGTCTTGGAGCAGGTGCAAATCCTGACATAGGAGGCCAATCAGCAGAAGAAAGTAAAGCAGAAATAGCAGAAGCAGTTAAAGGTGCTGATATGGTATTTGTAACATCTGGAATGGGTGGAGGAACAGGAACAGGAGCAGCCCCAATTGTTGCTTCAATTGCAAAAGAAATGGGAATCCTAACAATAGCAGTAGTTACAAAGCCATTTACATTTGAAGGAAAGAAAAGATTAACACAAGCCGAAAGAGGAATCGAAAGTTTAAAAGGTAAAGTAGATGCATTAGTAGTAATTCCAAATGATAAATTATTACAAATAAGCGATAGAAAAACATCAATTGTTGAAGCATTTAAAATGGCAGACGACGTATTAAGACAAGGTGTTCAAGGAATATCAGACTTAATTAAAGTTCCAGGTTTAGTAAACCTAGATTTTGCAGATGTTAAAGCAGTAATGTTAAATACAGGAATGGCACATATGGGAATTGGTAGAGCATCTGGAGAAAATAGAGCAGAAGATGCAGCAAAACAAGCAATTCAATCACCATTACTAGAAACAACAATCGAAGGAGCAAGAGGTGTAATCATCAGTATTACAGGTAGCGAAAGCTTAGGATTACATGAAGTTAATACAGCAGCAGAATTAGTACAAAGAAGTGTAGATCCAGAAGCAAATATTATTTTCGGTTCAGTAATAGACAAGAGTCTAGATGAAGATATAGTAATCACTGTAATAGCAACAGGATTTGATAAAGAACCAGGAACATTAGAAACATCATCAATAAAACAATCACCAGCACAACCATGGGCTAAAAAGCCAGTTCCACCAGTTCAACCATCAACAAACAATGGACCAGACTTAGATTTACCTCCATTCTTATTAAAAAATAAAAATTTAAATAAATAATGTCAATAAAGGCTATAATACAAATTAGTATTATAGCTTTTATTAATTCACCATTGAAAAAAATTTTTCACTAATATATAATATGAAATATATACGATAGAATAGAAGTCTTTATGCAAAATACGGAGGAAAAAATTAGATGTTAAATAATAATTCAAGTAATAAATTTAATACAAAAAACACTGAAAATAATGATTTATACGTAGAAGATATTTATAAAGATTTGTATCCTACTGATAATGAAAATCAAAATATAGAAGAAGCAAATAATAAAAATATAGATATAAATGAACCATTAGACCCTAAGCAATTAAAGAAACAACAAAAAGCATTAAAAAAAGCGCAGAAGGAAGAAGAAAAAAGAAGAAAAATAGCAGAAAAAGAAAGAAAAAAACGTGAGAAATTAGCATTAAAGATGCAAAAAAATAATAAATATACTTCTGAACTAGTAGAAAATATTTATGCAATGTCAGATAAAAGGGAAGAAAAACAATATGATGAAAATGACGAATATATTCAACCAATAAATTTATTTGATTATTATGAAGATGAAAATAGAGACAATGTAAGTGATAAAAATGATAATATAGAAGTTAAAGAAGAAATAGAGTCAGAACAAGAAAATCAAAATATAGAAAAGCCAGAAATAGATGATGAATTAATCTTAGATTATCCGATTATGCCAATAGAGGATGAAAATAAAAAACCAAGAACTGGTTTCAAGAAGATGCCACCAAAACAAGAAGAGAATTTGAATGAAAATAACAACCAAAATTCAGAGGAATATGACATTTTAAAATTCAATAATGAACAATCAGAATCTAAAGAAGAACCAGAAATTTCTATAATGCCAACAGCAGAAGAGTTAGACAAAGAATTCCCACTAAAATTAGAAAATACTGATGAGAATAACCAAGACGAATCAGAAGAAAATCTAATTGAAAATATTGTTTATCCAATATCAGAAGATGTTCCAACAGAAGAAGAAATAGAAAATCAAATATCTGAATTTGAAAGATTAGCAAATGAATCAGAAGAAGATAAAGAAGAAGGAACTTTTGAAACTGAAACAGCCTTTGATATTAATGATATGGAATCAGAAAATGAAAAAGCAGAGAACACAGAAGATCAATATGTAGAGTCAGAAATAGAAAAATCTGAACAACCAGAACAAGAATTAATAATAGAAGAAAATGAAGAACCAGAGCAAGAAGAAGCATTAATAAAAGAGCCAGAAACAAGTGAAATTATTGAAGAGCCAGTGCCTGAAGAAAATATTGAAAAGTTAGATATTGTAGAACCAATTGAAGAGAACATTGAAAAACTAAAATTAGAAGAACCAATAATAGAAGAAGATCCGTCAGTTGTTAAATCTACAACACAAGAATCTGAAGAACCATTAGAGCAAAAAAATACTGAGAAAATTAAAGAACCAGTAGAAGAAGAAATTAATGAGGGAATCTCAGAACCAGAATTTGAAGAATTACCTGAAGAACAAGTTGCTGAAATTGAAGAACCATGGATCGAAGAAGAAAATATTGATAAATCAGACATTGTAAAACCAATAGAAGAAAATATCGAGCAACCAAGACAAGAAGAATCTATTAAAGAACCTGTTGAAGAATCAATAGAAGAAGATAATGAAGTTGAAGAACCGGACTCAGAATTAGAAGAGATCACAAATGAAAGTGCTATAGAATCAATAGAAGAAGACGAAAAAAATTCATTAAATAATGAACAAGATGAAGAAGACAACGATTTTGACAGCTTTGAAATAATAACAAAGCCATTAGAAATCGAAGAAACAGTATCAACAAATGAAAATAGTCCAGATGTTGAACAATCAAGATTAGAAGACAACGATGAAGAAAATATAATAAATTCAGATATTTATGCTCAAATGCAAAATTATTTATTAACATCAAAAGATAATAAAGAAGATGAAGAAGAAAATATAAATCAAAATACTGAAAAATTAGTAATTTTGGAAAAAGATAATCCAATTCAAGAACAAATGAAAAAAAATAAAGAAGAGGCAGAAAAATCTTTTGATGAAATTTCAAAGCAAATAGAAGAATTTAATAATTCAGACATGCAACCAGAAGATAATGATATTAAATTCATTTATGAAGATGATCAAGAAAACGATAATGATTCAGAAATTAAAAACAACAAAATAGATGATGAACAAAATGAAGAAAAGACTACTGAAATTGAAACACCAGAGATTGAAGAAGAACCTGTTGAAGAATCAGAAGATACAGAGCCAATAGAAGAAAATATTGAACAACCAATACAAGAAGAACAAATAATAGAAGAATCTCCTACAGTTCCTACATCTATAATAGAAGAAATTGAAGAACCAGTAGAAGAAACTATTAAAGATAAAACTATAGAACAATCATCTGAAGAAACAACTCAAGAACAAGATGAAGAAAAGGTTACTGAAATTGAAACACCAGAGT
>JABCPQ020000006.1 GCA_013333035.2 Clostridiales bacterium
GGAAACTTTAAGTTAGTTTTAGCAAATGGTACTACAATGTTTGATGCAGAACCAGGACAATCAGTAAATAACTTATACTTTGGAAAACATAATGGACATACAGCTGAATATGATAATGATCATCCAGGTGAATTTAATTTGAATCCAAAAGGATTGAGATTAACAAATGTTCATGTAAATAAAAAGAATGGTAAAAATACTCCAGAGTTAGTTCAAGGTTATATGGATGATGAGTTGATGGATGGTTCTCATGTTGAAGTTACTTATAACTTAACTGTTGAAAACGTTGGTGAAGTTGATTACTTGGATAATCAATTCTACTATACAGGTATAACAAAAGATAATAGTGATAATAATAAGTCAAAGACATCTGCAAAAACAATTGTTGATTATGTAACAAATTCATTTAAGTTTGATAAAGATTCTCAAAATTCTGATGGTAAGAAATGGACTGTTAGAAATAAAGATGAATTGATAGCATCTACAAAAACTAATAATTATAAGGATGATTTAGTAAATAGAGTTTATAAAGATGAATTAAGTGGATATACAACATTATTAACAACTGATGAATTATCTGCAGAATTGGTACCACAAGCTGGTAAGAATAAAGGTAATAATAAAGCTACAGGCTCATTAAAATTATCTACATTAGTGTCTTCAACAAAGAATGCTAATGATCTAGTTTATAATAATCTTGCTGAGATTGTTCAAACTGAAAACTCTTTAGGTAGAAGAGCACAGTATTCAATTAATGGTAACCAAAAGATGGCTAATCAAACGGTTGGAGCTGATGCAATATCTGAGATAGATGAAAATGATAATAGATATAATCAATTTACACCAGTTGATTTAGTAAATCCTGCTGAAATTGATGCTGATAGTGCTCAAAAAGTAGTTCTATTACCACCAACAGGTGAAAATAGAAATTATATTAAAGTAGTAATACCAGTAATTATCGGATTATCAATTGTAATGGCAGTAGTTATTACACTAAGTGTAAAGGCTCTTAAGGGCAAAAAAGAATAATTTAATATTATTTTAGAAAGCTGAGTGCGAAAGCATTCAGCTTTTTTTATGTTTGAATATATTTTGTTAAGTATACATAAAAAGAAAAAATAATGTAAAAAGTATTGATTTTTTATAAAGATGCTTGTATAATAGATAATAGTACTTTACAAGTTTATTACAAAAATAACACATAAAAGTAATAAAAAAGCAAAAGAGAGACTGATTAAAGTTATAAGCTCATGAATATGACTTAGAAAGAGATGCGTACTAAAGATTTTTAAATACGAAAGATTAAAAATTTAAAATTTGAAGGGAGAAATCATGAGCAATAAATTAGTTAAAATATTTTTATTTATAATTGTAGTGCTTGGATTAATGATATTTACAAGTTCTGTAAAGGCTGCTGGAGAGGAGAATTTAAAGTTAAATTTTACGAGTGATGAACCAGTAGATTTAAAAAGTACATTATTCTGTGCCCAACATGGTTATAGAACAGCTTTGTTTGATGAGAATAATAATAAACAAAGTTATGTTGAATATAAAAAATCTGGTGAAGAGAATGAAGTAGAGCCATCTGTTGGATATGCTTTGTGGAAAAGAAGCGTTGATGGTGATGATTATGATAAATCAAGATATAGTATTCAACACACAATTTGGAGATCTGGAAATTGGGGAAATTCAAGTAATGTTTTGGAAGATGGATCAAATCCGTTTGCAATGGGTGAATCAACTCAATTAACACCAATTGATAATGAAAACCTTGAATTCAGAGCTAATGATTATGGTGAAGTATATTATAATATATTTAAGAAAATAGAGGGTTCTGATAAACAATTATTTACTTCACAAACAGTTGAAGGTGATTTAAAAGTTTTAGTTGATCAAAAGACAGGAACATATACAGTAGGACCTTATAAGTTAAATTTAGCAGTTGATGGAGCGTCAGATGCTTCAAAGCAAATTTTATATAATGAATTAATTGCAAATGGAAATAAAGGTTTTACATCTGCAAATAGATTTGCTAAAGTTGGTTCTATTGATGGAATGAATGGCACTGATGCAGAATTTTTAGATAGTAAGGGAAATAAAATAATGTTCCCTAACTTTGTTACAGGTGAAGAATTCTTTATTAGATTTAAACCAAATAATGACGGAGCTATTGCTGAAACTGGATCACCACTTATTAAAGTTAAATGGTTAAAATATACTGCAGCAAGAGTTATACATTATAAACCTTATAAATTTTCTTATTATCATAGATTTTCTTCATCTAGTTCAGTAGTAACTTATGAAAGTCATAAAAGATCACAAAAGTATGGTTATGCAAAAGGAACTATGGTTTTAAAAGGAAAAAATGGAGATAGCTATACAGTAACTGTAAAGACTGGAAGTGTTCCTATTTATGCTGAAGAAGATGATGATGGAGATGTTAGATATTATTTAGTTGATAATAATCAGTTGGTTGAAATTGATTTAGAAAAATCTCATATTGATATGACAATTCAAAAGGTAAATGAAATTGTTTTAACTAAGGAACTTAGAAAAGAGCAAGAAATTCCTGGTGAAGAGCTTAAAGAAAAAGAGATTATTAAGAAAACTTATGATTATGATTATGGTGCAGATTGGTTTGAAGTTAAGTTGAAATTGGTTTCAAAGAAAATTAATGTAAAACTTGGTGGTCATGTTTGGCTAGAAATTGGTGATGTTAAAACTAATGAAATTGATGGTAAAAAGACTGATAAAGATCAACCTTTTGCTGGTATGTTAGTGCAATTAGTTGAATCTAATGGAACATTAGTAGCTACAACAACAACTAATGTTAATGGACAATATCAATTTGAAAACTTAAATCCTTTAAAGAAATATTTTGTAAGATTTGTTTATAATGGTGAGTTATATCAATCTACATTCTATAAATATGACTTATCAGGTGGTTTTTCAAATGCTAAAGATGTTGAAAGAGAAGCTTTTAATACCAAATTTGTAAAAATAGATTCTACACCTAAAAATTATAAAACTGATAATTGGCATAAATCTTATGCTTTAGAAACAAAATTAGCTCAAGAAAATGGAGAATATATTTCTTTTGGAGAAAAAGCTTTAAGATATAAAGATGTATGGGCTAAATTCTTAGAATTTTCAACTACAGAGATGTCTTATGATAAAGCATATATTAAAGTTGATGAATGGATGTCTTCTTTAAGTGTTGCTGCACAAGAAAGAGCAGATGTAATTAACTTTATTAAAGATTGTATGATTAATGCAGTTACAAACGTAAATGATAATTTATCTGGTGTTCAAATTTTATACCCTGTATATGATCAATATGCTATACTTGATGAAAATAATCCACCTGAGAATGTGGAAAGTGTTGATTTAGATGTTAAGTATTTCTATTTATATACTAAAAAATCTGATCAAAGTAGATATGTTGATTTTGGAATTAATGAGAGAAGAGTAAATCAATTATCAATTCAAAAAGATGTTTATAAAGCTAGAGTTATTGTAAATGGTAAAGTGCATGATTTTTATTATAATAAAAAAGATGCAAATATGGATGATAATGGTTCATGGTCTATTGCAATAAGAGCAGCTGATGAATTATATAATGGTGAGTATACATATCAAAGAGAACTTAGAAAATCTGAATATTTATACAATGCGGCTAGTGTTGGAGCAGATTCTGCTAAAGACTTAAAAGTTTATGTAACTTATAGAATTGCTGTTAAAAACTTAGGAGATGTTGATACAACTGTTAATGAAATTGTTGATTATTATGATGATTCACAATATGAGTTTGACGGTACATTGAATGGTAATACATATGTACCAAATTCTTATAATGAATATGATGCTAATGGAAATGTTTCTAAAACTTATTCTAATACTTTTGTAGGAGATAGAAATGGAAACAAAGTTTCAGAGTTAACTGTTAAAAATGTAACTTCATTAGCTGATAGGGAAGCTTCTAAAAAGTTACAAAATGGTAAATATTCTTATAATTCATTATATTTAACTGGTTTAAAAACTGAAGATGGAAAAGACAGATTTGAACCACAGGATTATGGTTTTGCATTTGTAACTTTTAGAGTTAAAAATGATGAAGCTACTGGAAAAGTTAAGTTGGATCAAGATTTGATGAATGGAAATACTACAGTTGGTAAGAGAAATATTGCTGAAATTAATGGATATTCATCATATTATTCAAATGGAACAACAATTCCTGATTATTTAGATAAAGATGGAAATAAGGTTACAGCTAATGTTTCTGGAAAAGATGCAGGTATTATTGATAGGGACTCAAGAGCTGGTAGTTTGGATGTTATTGATTTAACTGAAAATGGTGATTTGAGGGCTGATAGAAATAATGATGTTAATAATAGATTAGAGCCTGATACTGATAAAGCTCCAAATATTAAAGTTGTTATTGAAACAAATCCAAGAGATGATAGAACATTTAAAGGATTTACATTTGAAGATGCAAGAAATGTTAATAAAAATAATGCTCTTGTAGGTAATGGTGTTTATAATCCAAATGATGTTGATGCTAATGGAAATAAAGATAAATTAATAAATGGTGTAACAGTTGAATTAGTTGAATTAGTTCAAAATGTAGATAAAGATGGTATGCCTATAAATTCTTTTAGAGCTGAACATGTATGGTCTACAATGAATTATGATATTAATAATAAATCATGGTCTGAAAATAATGAAAGATATTTTAGTGGTAGTGGTAAATCTAAAGTTATCTTAAATGGTAATGGCATACTTACTGTAAATCCTATTGAATTAGGAAATGGTGAATATGGATTTAATTCAATACCAGCAGGTGATTATTTCATTAGATTCAAATATGGTGATAATAGTCAAACTGTTTTAAAGAGTGATGATAATGAAGTTAATAATTTAATTGGAATGAAAGGTTTAAATACTAAATCTTATAATGGTCAAGATTATAAATCTACTGTTTATCAAGCAGGTGTTGATCAAAATGGAAATTATGATATTAAAGGTATTAATGGATTTAGAGATTATGATAAACAAAACTATGTTGATGCTTTAAATAAAGAAGCAATGTATTATTACAATATTGCTAATAGTGCTAGTGTAAAAAATGTTTCTGATGCTAAGGATGTATATTCTTATAGAGAAAGAGTTAATAATTATTCTAAAGAATTAGTTAATAATAAATCTGAGATTTTAGCTTCTTTTGAAAAATTGGGTACATATAAAGCTGATACACAAGAAAATCAAAAGAATGATCAAATAAATATGATTAAGCAATTGATTGATAATACTTATATGGTTGCTCAAACTGGTGTAATTAATACAGAAGTTGAGTATAATAGAACAGAGACTAGGGATCAAGGTAAAGTTAATAACATTTCTTATGTTGTTGATGATATTGATTTAGGCTTAGTTGAAAGACCTGAAGCACAATTAAAATTAAGTAAACGTGTTTCTAATTTCCAATTAGTTTTAGCCAATGGTAGTACAATGTTTGATACTGATAAATCAGTAAATAATTTATACTTTAGCAAACATGATGGACATAGAACATCTTATAAAGATGGAAGAATGGCTACACCTGTTGTTAATACAAAAAACACAAAAGCTACTCCAGAGTTAGTTCAATTAAATATGGATGATGAGTTAATGGTTGGTTCATCAATAAAGGTTACTTATGAATTGAAAGTTGATAATGTTGGTGAGATTGATTATTTGGATAGACAATTTTATTATACTGGTGTAACAAATAATCCATCAGCTGATAATGTTTCAAAGACAAATGCTAATCAGATAATTGATTATTTATCAAATATGACTAAATATAATAAAGAAGAACAAGTAACAGGTACTAACTGGAATACAGTTACTGTAAATGATGTAATAGCTTCTAAAGCTGATGCAAGCAAGATTGCAAATGATTTAGTTAATAGACAATATGTTGATGAAGTTTCAACATATAATACATTGTTAACTTCTACTGATTTAAGTGGAGATTTATTACCTGAATTAATGAAATCAAATTCTTCAAAGAAGACTAATTTAGTAGTTTCTACATTAGTTGGTTCTGCAAAGAATGCTGATACTTTGACATACAATAATTTATCTGAGATTATTAAAACTTCAAATACTCAAGGTAGACGTTCACAATATTCTATTGTTGGTAATCAAGAGATGGCTGATCAATCATTGAGTACTAATGCACGTGGGGATGTTTATTCTTCATCTGATTTAGTTACTCCTTCTGAGATTGATGCTGATAGCGCTCAAAAGATAGTTTTATTACCACCAACTGGTGCTAATAGAAATTATTTACCAATAGTAATTAGTGTAATAGCAGTTTCATTGTTAGTAATGGCTACAACTGTTATAGTTGGAAAAGTTAAATATATGAATATTGCATAATTTTATATTAGATTCACATTATTAGAAAATAATGTGAGTCTTTTTTTATTTTAAATTAATTTTTTTATTAGGGAAATAATAAATATTAGATTTTTATTATGTGAGATTTTTTATATAATAGTTATTTTAAATTTTGAGTAAATAAAGTGTAAGTTTATTGTAATAAAAAATGATGTAACCTATTTGCGATAAAGAAAATTTAGATTTTTGAAATTAGTGTATATTGAAGAAAATGATATATCGTTATAGTATACAAAGAACAGATTAAGAATAATATGGAGGAATATTGCTAAAGATGAAATCTAAAAAAATATTTAACAAAATAGCTGTTATAATTTTAAGTGTTTTAGCATTAGTTGGAATATTTTTTTCAAAAAGTAAAATTGTTAAAAATTTTTCAAACACTAAAGATATAAATGCAAGGACTGGTAATTATACTGCTGTTCAATATGGTGATGAAAGAGTTGATAATACTAATTTTGTTACATTTGATTCATACTTTTTGAAAAGTGGTCAAAAGTATAGGGGTGAATATTTACCATATACTAAGTTAGGAGAGCTTGATTATACTGCTACTTCAAAAGATTTATGGGTTGAATTGCGCGTCTTAGGTAATGGTAGTTTAAAGAATGCTAAGTTATTATTTACACAAGATAATGTTATTGAAAGATTTTCGTTGCCAGAAAGTGCTACAATAGCTAATGATGTTATTGGAGTTAATGCTAATCAAGTTAATTTAAAAGAGATAAATAATGGTACGACAGTGTTATTTAGAGTTAATGTGAATGCTGATTTGAAAAAATTCAAAAGTGATGAAAATAAAGTTAAGTTAGTAGGAGATCATGTTGCAAATGATGGTACAATTACACATATTGAAAAAGAAGTAAAATTTACTGTGGAAACTTCAGTTGATAATGCTGTTGTAAATAATTATTATGATACTTATTATAATCGTAGTAATTACTATGAAAACAGATATAATGAGGTAACATTGCCTACAAAAGATGATCAAATTGTAATTGAACATCCATTTGTAGTTAATTTTGGAACTTACAGATGTAGAACTTATGATAATAAGACTTATTTTGCTAAGTTAACATTAAATGAAGGTGTAATTGAATCTGATTTAGAACCTTTAAATGGAGTATATCCATCTAAAGTTGAAATATATTCTTATGGATTCAGTGAAAGTGATTATTCTCTTGAATATGACAGTAATACTGGAAAAATGAAAATTAGATTTAATAATGTTAGTAAAATCGGTTCTAATGATTTTAATTTAAAGATAAAAACTTATTATCCAAAATCTGCAATGAATTATAATGATGAGCATGTTTTTAAAATCAAAACTAAAGCTTATTCAATTGTTAATAATAATCCTGATTTTCAGAATCCGATAATTTCAAATTCAGTTGAAGCACAATCTTCAGTTTATTATAAGCATACTCCACCTGTTGTTCCTATACCTAGAACAAATAGGTTTGATTCATCAATATATCCACCTAAAAAGGATTTACCAATCAATATTTATGAGGGTGATAATCCTGAAAATGCATTAGAAGATTGGTCAGTTGCTTGGGGATTTAGGGTAGATAATAATGATGGAAATCAAGATGTTACAGTTTCATCAACTGATGGAAATGATATTTTAATTAGTTCAGATTCTAATAACCTTGATATAGGTAATTTTGTAAAAACTAAAGCGATAAGATTTAATTATTTTGATAACAATAAACTAAAAGACAATTCTCAAGTTGAACTTTATAATAAAGAAACAGGAGCTTTAATACATACATTTAATAAAGAAGAAATTATAAAATATATAAAAGAAGACTATAAAATAGATTCTAATGTTAAGAAATTGAAGTTTGTATTAAAGAATATTGATTTATATTATGATAGTCAGTATTATAGTCCTTTTTCTATAATTTCTTTAAAGACTGTTGATGATAAGATGATTAAAGATAGTAGAACAAGGGAAGCTTTTAATAAATTATATGCAATTCAAAGTAATTATCAAATTAGCACAAATAATGTTAATACAACAGTTTTTGGAAGTGCTCCATATATTGAATCTAATAGATCTTTAGTAACATATTATAATACATATTTTAATGATAATTATTATTATAAAACTACTGATAATCGTTCAGTGGCAAAGACTGGTGCTATTAGAGTATATAAGGGAAATGAACCGACTGATGATTTGTATACTACAACATGGGTAATAAATTCTGGAAATCGTCGTGAAAGTAATTTTCAAATTATTTCAAATAATGGCGAAAGATTTGCTGAAAATAATAGTTTAGTTAATAAGAGTTATTCTAAATTTCATGGAATGAGATTCCCAGTATCTCCAAAAACAATGCTTGGTGATGATGGTTGGATTAAAGTTTATAATAATGATACAAATGAGTTGATTGCAGCTTTTAATAGTAGTAATTGGGGTTCTTATATTGATAAGCCTTTTGTTTATGAAAATGATGTTGCTAATATTAGAGTATTAACTAGTAAATTGGTTAATCCTACTATGTTCAAAATTGAAAATGTAATGAATATTTCTGATAAAGAAGTAGTAGATGAAATCAATAAAGATAAATTTGGAAAATTAAATTATATAAATAAACATATTGATTATTCTTCTAAATTGACTGCTAATTCGAGTGAATTTACTGGTAATGGAAATGCTGATATTTCTGTTAATTATTATGAATTGAATCCAATTGTTTATCATAGTGGTTCTCTTTTGTTAAGTACATATAAGTCAAGAAGTGAATCATTTACAATAAATTTGGGTACAATTGCACCTAATGATGCTATTGATCCAAAATCTTGGAGAGATTCAATTGTTTTAATGGAATTTCCTGAAGATATTGTTGATTTAAAAGATGTTAGATTAACTGGAAATAATGTAAATGTTTCTGGATATGAAGTTATTGATAAAGATGGTAAGAAATTTTTAAAAGCTTATTTGTCTGCAGAAGAATTGAAATCACAACAAAGTATTACTTTTAGTGCAATAATTACAGTTAATCCAGTTGCAGATAACAAAGTAACAAGTACTAAAGTTTATGTATATAATAAAGAAAACGATAAATATCTTTATGAAAGTAATAATTCATATGAACGATATGTTAGTAGAGATGATGTAAAAGACGTATATGATATTAATGGTGATGGTAATAAAGAAGAGAAGATTGGATATGTTGAAGTTCCAACTTCAATTGTAGCACCTCAAGAGTTACATATAAATCAAAAAATTATTAATTATAACACTGATGGTGATGTTGTAAATGCACCTAATATTGGTGTTATTGATGGAAATGGAACAGGCAAAGCTACAGTTGTTGTTCAATTGAAAAATAATTTCCCACCATCTGTTACTAATGTAAAAATACTTGGAGCAATACCATTTAAAAATAATAAAGGTCTTTTAAGTGGAGCAAATTTAGATTCTAAAAACAATACTTTTATGACAGGTCCAATTAAAATTCCAGATAATTTAAAAAGTAAAGTTAAAGTTTATTATAGTGAAAATGAAGATATAAATAGAAGTTGGACTTTAAATGATAATCAATGGAAAACTGAAGATCAAATTACAGATTGGTCAAAAGTTAAGAATTATTATGTTGATTATGGAGATAAAGTATTTAATGTAAATGAATTAACTGAATTTTCTTATGAAGTCAATGTTCCTAAAAACGTAACATATAATCAACCTACATTTGCAAGTAATGCAGTTAATGTTGATCTTAATACACAAGATGGTATGCTTAATACTGCTGCTGAAGCAAATAAGGTAGGTGTGCAATTATTAAAAAGATTTAATTTGGAAGTTGATGTTAAGAAAAAAGCTACTGATAAAAAATTACAAGGATTAATTTATTCAGCAAAATTGGATGGTGAAGAAAATAGTAGAACTGGAATAACAAATAATGACGGAATTGCGACTATTAATGGATTGTTAGTTGATAAAGAATATACATTAGAGAAAATTAGTACTGAAGATAATTATATTTCTGAAAATAGTAAGCTTAAGTTCAAAGTTGTTGAGAATAATGGAAATATGGTATTGCAATTTATTGATGGACAAAATAAAGTTATTAGTTCTGAAATAATTCAACCAACTGAAAATACTTCTACAAAAGTAAAGATGAATTTTGAGTATATTTCAAAATATAATATTACTTTGAATAAAGTTGATGTTGCTACAAATGATCCATTAAAGAGTGTTCAATATGAATTATATGAAGGTGAGCAACTTTCTAGAATTTATAGGACTGATAAAAATGGAAATGCAATATTTAAAAAATTAGTTCCAGGAGTAGAGTATAAATTAAAAGAAACTTATGCTGATGGATATTATTTAAATGAACCAGTTAAATTTAAAGTAGTTAATACTGATGGAAATCCAACAATTAGTATATTATCTGGAAATGGTGAAAATTTAGTTATTAATAAAACTAATGAAGACCTTGATGAGGCAAGTGTTAAATTTACTGATATAAAAGCTAAGCGATATTCTATTGATATTACGAAGTATGTTAAGGGTAAAGATGAAAAGTTATCTGGAGCTGGATTTATGGTTTCAGGAAGTGATTTACTAAATGATAAAGTTTCTGAGACTGATTCGAATGGTCACACTATTATGAGTGGATTATATGAATATAAACCAGGACAATCATATAATGGTGAATATACAATTGAAGAAATAGCACCACCAGAAGGTTATACAAGAAATTCAGGTAAATTAAAAATAAAAGCACAAAGAAATACATCAGGAGTTCTAGAAGTTTCAGTTATTGAAGATACATTAACTAGAAACATTAATACTGGTAAGGATATTGTTTTAGAAGCAGCAGATACTGATAATGCAGTATATAAAATAGGTGTAGAGGATGTTCCATTATTCACAATAATTAAGACAGATGCAAAAACAGGAAAATTGCTACCTAGAACTAAGTTTGCTATATATGAAGTCGATGATATGGGAGCAGAAAGTACTGCTTATGATTCAAAGGGAAATATAGTTGGTAATGAAGAAGAGATAAATGGGGTTAGATATAGAGTTGTTGAAACTGATGAGAATGGTGAATATACGAAAGGCTTAAGACCAGGACAATATAAGTTTGTGGAATTATCAACAGTTGATAATAGATATGAGATATCTAAAACTCCAATATATGTTGGTGTTGGCGAAAAATTGAAACCTAAGTATGGTTGGACTAAGACAGAGGAAAAAATGCCTGAGAGGCTTCCTGAATATGGTATAGAGTTTGTTGAAACGAATCAATATGTTGGAAATTATATTAAATATAGATATACATATAATCCAAAAGATATTGTGAGAAATCCAGCAATATTAACTAGAGAGGAAATTTGGAGAAGCAAAGAATATTCTCTTCAAAGACCTACAGTTAATGATAAAGTTGTATTTGATGATAATGTTGTATTAGTCAAAACGAGAGATAATACGACTGAAAAATTAGTTTATTTGGATCAAAATGATGGACATGAAATTAAATCAGTAATAATTGATAGAGATGTTATGAAGTTACGTTCAACAAAACTTATACTTGATACTTTGAAGAATAAGTATATAGTATATGATGATAATTATAATAAATTTTTGGAATTTGATAGAGATTCAAATGAATACGCAGGAAATGAATGGAGCAATAAATTTAGACAATTAGTTTTAATAAGAAAAATTGGTGATAATTATTACATAAATATACAATATATGGATGGAGATTTTATTCCTCATAGTTATATATATAAGTTAGATCAAACAGGAAATGTATTAAAGCTTTATAAAGATGCATATTTATTGAAAAATAATTTGATAGGAGTAATTGAAAATAAATATTATGATTATGAGCAGTTTGGTATATATTCAGTTACTAAAGCAGATATTTCTATGTATGATTTAAATGATAATAAGATTGCTGAGACGACTATTGTTAGAGGTGGAAAGGAAAGTTTTCCAATTATAGATGAAAATGGTAATATTTATTATGCTATAAATGTTTTGGAATTAAATTATTATAAATGGGGAATTATTGTTCCAGAAACAGAACCTCAATCAGAAATTGTAGTAAAAAATAATTGGCGAAAATATGCTATAAAAGGTAAAGCTGCTTATGGTGGAAGTATTACAGATGTTCGACAGTATGATTATGCGGGTAAGAAACTTGAAGATGTAGAAATATATTCTGATAGTAAAAAGGATATTAAAATTACGCCTGATACAGGATTTAAGATTAGTAAAGTTTTAGTTAACGGTGAAGAAATACCATTAGAATTAAATTCAGATGGCAGTATGGATTTACCAAAGTTTAAAAATGTAACAGAAGATAAAGTTATTGAAGCACAATTTTCAAATACAATTTCTTATGTTAGAGTAAATCATTATAAAAAAGATACAAATGAGAAGATAGCAGATAGTGAGATTTTAACGGGAAATTATAATTCAAATTATGAAACATCTCCAGCAATTGTTGAGGGATATGAACTGGAGAGAAATGTAGCAGGTGAGTTTGTAAAACCAACAAATGCAACAGGTACTTTCACAACTGATGATATTGAAGTAAATTACTATTATCAACCAAAACAAGTTGATGTAGTAACAAGTTATGAACTTGAAAATGGTACAAAGATAATTCCAGATAGTACACAAAAAGTTGAATATGGAAAAGATTACACAACAGTACCGGGAGTTGTTGATAATAAATATGAATTAGTAAGCAGACCTGATAATTCAAACGGAAAAATTAGTTCTGAAACTCCAGTTACAGTACGTTATATTTATAAATTGAAAGATGCTAAAGTTATAGTTCATCATTATATTGATGGAACAACTGATAAAGTACCAAATAATGATGGTGGGGTAAATGAAGATCAAGTAATTAATGGAAAAGTTGATGATGCATATAATACAGCTGCAATTACAACTATTCCGGCAAATTATAAAGTCGTAAATACTCCAGCGAATGCTGCTGGAACAATGACTGTTGATCCAATTGAAGTAACATATTTTTATAAATTGAAAGATGCAACTATTGAAAATAGTAATTTTGAAAAAACATCACCACAAACAGTTAATAATGCTAATCAAAAATTTGTATATAATATTAAATATAGTGGAAATGTTAGAGATTATATAGGAAAAGGTGTATTAGAAATTGTTGATACATTACCATATAAAATCGATATTGATAAATCAGATTTAGCTGGTGGGGAATATGATGAAGAACACAAAACTATTAAGTGGAAGATATTAGTCAATAATATTAATTCATTTGATAATAATGGAAATGTTGAAATCATAAAGACATTCGGAGTTGTTTATAAAGATTTACCAATTGAAGAACATACTAATATTAGAAATACTGCAAATGTTAAATTTAGTTTAAAAGATGTACCAGAAGTGTTAGGTGTTACAAACAAAGAAAAAGAAGTTGAAACAACAACTGATGGACAATTTGCAAGAAGAATTACAGTCAATAAGACTTGGAGTGATGATAATAATGCAAATGGAAAGAGACCAACATCAATAAAATATATTTTAAAA
>JABCPQ020000007.1 GCA_013333035.2 Clostridiales bacterium
AGGAAATACCCGTACCCATCCCGAACACGGAAGTCAAGCTCAAATGTGCCGACAATACTCGAGGGTTCCCCTCCTGGAAGATAGGTTGTTGCCAGGTTTATATTCCTCGTTAGCTCAGTTGGTAGAGCGCTCGGCTGTTAACCGATAGGTCGTTGGTTCAAGCCCAACACGAGGAGCCATAACAAGAGTCTGAATTATCAGGCTCTTTTTTGTTGTCTATATCTAGCATTTTGAACACTAATTCATCTCAATTTTTCATAAATTTCTGGAGTAATAGTATCAGGTAAATCCTAAAACTTTATACTTATTTTTATAACCTTCTTTAAAAGTTTGTTGTATTTAAATTTAATTATTGCTTAAAGTCAAGTAATTTCAAGGGATTTCTTAAAACTTCCAAAAATCCGCAAAAGCCTTGCTAATAAAGGGATTGAATGATATAATAAGCGAGTAAAAGAGAAAAAACAACAAAGGAGATACATATGAATAAAGAACTAAGAGTATTTGAAGGCTTTGCTGGTTATGGTGGTGGAAGTTTTGCATTAAAAAGAGTTCAACAAGAAAATCCTGAATTTAAATATAAAGTAATAGGATATTCAGAAATTGATAAGTATGCATCTGAACTATTTGATTTAAATCATAAAGATAAAGATGGAAATAATATAAAGAATTTTGGGGATATTACAAAAGTTTCTTCTGATGAAATTCCTGATTTCGACTTATTTACAGGAGGATTTCCATGTCAACCATTTTCAACTGCAGGAATGCAAATGGGAGTAGATGATCCATATGGTAGAGGAACATTATTTCAACATATAATGAGAATATGTAGAGATAAAAAACCTAAATATATTTTAATGGAAAATGTAAAAGGAATTCTTTCGAAAAAATTTGGAGAAACGCGTAAACAAATGAATGATATGCTAAGAGAAATGGGATATGTTTCTGATAAAAATGATTTAACTGAAGAGCCTTTGAGAATGGCAGTATTAAATAGTAAAGACTATGGTATTCCACAAAATAGAGAAAGAGTTTGGATGTTTGCAAGATTTGGTGGACTTCCTAAAGACTTTTCAATGACACCTCCATTAAGACGTAACTCATATAAATTAGTTGACTTCCTTGATCCTAAAGAAAGACTACCTAAGGAATTATATTTATCAGATGCTCAAATAGAACATTTAAAAGAAAAACATAATATAGAAAGTTTTTATGTAGAAACTCCACTATGTTTAGACATTTATAATAAAAAGATTAAACATGATGGTTATTCTATAACTATAACAATGCCAGAACATAATAGTTTAAGAGTAATAGAATCGAATCCAAATAAAGAGATTGTTAGAAAAATGTCAGTTCCAGAACAATTCAGATTAATGGGTTTAGAAGGTCTTGAAAATAATGGTAAAAAAATAGATATAAAATTTGGAGATCAATCATATACACAGTTATCTAAAAGAGCAGGTAATGGTTGGGATGTTAATTTAGTTACTATTTTATTAGAACATATATTTAAACAATTAAAAGAAATTGACACTGAAATGTTTAGCTAGGAGGAATATATTTGGAAAAAATAAAATTCAAAATTGACGAAAAATCTTTGTTTTATGGCGTATATAATGATTACAAAAAAGGTCAAACAGCAACTGTCTCTACACCATTAAATCAAAGTAATAATCCAGAAAAATGGAGAAAAGATATATTAAATTTAACAGAGGCTAATTGCAGACAAGACACTTTACCAGCCATGTTAATAAATCAATGTCAAAGAAGCTCACACTCTGGAAATGAAATTACTGACGTTTTTGTTTTTGATAAATTATTACTTAATGGAGATCCATTGAATACGGATTATCAATATGTAATGTATATAAAAAAGGAAACAGATGAATATATCACTAAATTAAATGGCCAAAAAGCCAAAAATACACATTTAGGCAGATTAAAATTACATTATCCACAGAATTTTATTTTTAAATCAGATGGATATAATATTGATAATAAAAAAGTTTTAGATGACATATTAAAACAAGATGGTGAATTTGCGTTTATTGTTAGAGGTTTTGAATATAATCAAACTGATAAAACGTTAAATATTATAACTTCGTTAATAGGGCCTCAAAATATCAGATTAAGTACAGTATTTATTAGAAAAAAGGGTATAGGCGAAAAACTTATCATAGATCCTACTAAGGTTTCTAAAAGCGATATTCTTATTAGTAATGATATTGTAGATGCAGTTGATGAAGAATTAGAATTTGATTTACCAGATAATAAAGATATAGAAATAAGAAATACATCTAAAGTTATAAATGGAGTTTTGGGAGAAGAAAAGGTATTTGAATTATTATCTAATCAATTAAAAGAAGAAAATGAACTTTATCATACAAGTAAAGATTATAAGTATTCTCCATACGATATTGAATATATAGAAAATGGACATAAACAATACATAGAAGTTAAGGCAACAAGCGGTGTAAAGAAAATATTTAATATGTCTAAAGGTGAGTTAAAATTCATGCAAGAATATAAAAAATATTATACTTTGTATTTAATTACAAAAGTTAAAGAAGAATTCCCGGAAATATATAAATATACATGTGATGATATAATGAAGATGAATAAAGAATATTTAAGCACAAGATTTTACGCATAAAATTCACTCCAAGTCTGGCGAAATTTGATTGTTTATACGAACTCATATAAAGCTAGACAAAGATATACAACGGGTAAAACTTTAACAAAATTCAATTGTTGCAACAGAGTTGCAATAGAGATAGTGCTGTATGACTTTGTATAAAGTTATGTAAATGGTGTGAAAATATATAAAGCTATATCGAGTTTTGAATTTGAAACGAGGAGCCATAACAAGAGTCTGAATTATCAGGCTCTTTTTTGTTGTATTAAAATAAAAAATAAATTATTGACAAAAGAATAAAACCGCAATAATATGTTATTAGCAAACAAAATTCAACAAAAAAATAGGGGAAATAAGATGATAGATTTACATATGCATACAAAATACTCCGATGGAACATGGAGTGTAGAAGAAACACTAAGAAAAGCACAAAAGATAGGATTAAATACAATATCAATCACAGACCATGACTCAGTTGCAGCACATCGAGAATTAGCAGAAAATGATGCCTATAAATCAATATTCACAGGAAATATAATTCCAGGAGTTGAATTTAGTACATCATATGATGGAGTAGCCGTACACATGCTAGCATATAATTTTGACTATACAAAATTAGAAGATTTTTTAGAAAAAAGATATCATCAAAACAAGCCAGACATAGATTTAGAATTTAAAATGATGTATGATAATTGTATCAAAAATGGAGTAAAATTAGATAAAATAGAATTTGATATAAATAATGGTTGGCCAGTAAAACATATTTATGAAAATCTAAAAGAACATCCAGAAAATAAAAGATTATTTGGTGAAGAAGAATGGAATGATGAGCGTAAATTCTTTTATTCATGCATAACAAACAAAGAATTTCCAGCATATATAGATTTTGGAATGCACTACCCAAGAGCAGAAGAAATTAGAAAAGTTGTAACAGAAGCAGGTGGAAAACTATTTTTAGCACATTTATATAGATATAATTTAAAAGATAATAAAGAATTTTTAGACAAATTAGCTAAAAATAAAATAATAGATGGAATAGAAGTATATCATTCATCATTTACAAACGAACAGTCAGAAAAATTACTAAAATACTGCACTGACAACAATATTTTAATGTCAGGAGGTAGTGATTGTCATGGAGATAAATATATAGACAGACAATTAGGCATAGGCAAAGGCAATATGAAAATAGAAGATAAAATTTTAAAAGGCTGGAAAATTTAGTTACAAGGAGTAAATATGGAAAGAAAATTATATTATGCAACAACAAACAAACATAAAGTAGAAGAAGCAAATGAATTTTTTGGAAAGAAATATGGATTCAATATAGAAATCATAGATCCGGATTTTGAAATATTGGAAATCCAAGCAGATGATTGCAAAAAAGTAGCAGCATTTAGTGCAAAATATGCGGCAGATAAATTAAATGTTCCAATTTTAAAATCAGATAGTGGCATATATATAGAAGCATTAGGAGGATTGCCAGGTCCATATAATCATTATTTTGATAAACAAATCGGTGTAGAAAAATTTTTAGAACTATTCAAAAATGAAACAAATAGAAAAGTAAGATTAGAGCATTGCTTTGCATATTGTGAGCCAGGAGAAGAACCAATAGTATTTTCTGGCGGAGGAACAGGAACAATATCATATGAAGCAAGAGGAACACGAGGAAGATGGCATGATAAATTCTATATACCGGATGGCGAAACAAAAACATTAAGCGAATTAAGAGAGATAGATTATGAAAAAGAAGCCACATATTGGGGAGATGCCAAAGACCAATTTGCAAAATGGTATAAAGAAAAATATTTAAGTTAAAGAGGAATAATGAAAGTTTTAAGCATAATAGAACCATGGGCGACATTAATTGCATCAAAACAAAAATACATTGAAACACGTAGCTGGAAAACATCATATAGAGGAGAGCTATATATACATGCAAGCAAAAAGCATATAAAAGCCAAAGAAACAAGAATTCAAGAATTATTAAAACTACTACCATCAACAGAAATGAATTATGGCAAAATAATTTGTAAATGTCAATTAGTAGATTGCATATATATGGACGAAAAATTTATAAACGAAATAAAACAAAATAAACAAGAGTATATGTGTGGAGATTACCAAATTGGAAGATATGCCTGGATATTAGAAAATACAGAATTAATAAATCCAAAAATTGATGCAAAAGGCAAACTAAATATTTGAAATTTTGAAATAAGTAAATAAAGGAGATATGTATGAATTTAAAAGAAATGCAAAAAGAAATTTTGCAAAATAAAATCAATAAAGGATTTAATACAACAGACATAAATAAAGAGTTTTGCCTATTATATGGAGAAGTATCAGAAGCATATGATGCTTACAGAAAAAATAAAGATGATTTAGGGGAAGAATTAGCAGATATAGCAATATATCTTTTAGGAATATCAGAAATATTAGGCAAAAATTTAGAAGAAGAAATCATTAATAAAATTGAAATAAATAAAAATAGAAAATATAAAAGAGTGAATGGAACAATGATAAAAATAAAAGATTAATAACAAAATTGGAGGTAATCATGAAGGTAATAACAATTTGCGGCAGCATGAGATATAAAAAAGAGATGATGAAAGTTGCAGAAAAATTCGCATTAAGAGGATACTGTATACTAACACCAATCTACCAAGTAACTGAAAACATTATAATAAACAAACAACAAAAAGAATTACTAAAAAACGAACATTTTAAAAGAATTGAAATGTCAGACTCAATATTAGTAGTAAATATAGAAAACTATATCGGAGAAAGCACATTACTAGAAATAAATTATGCCAAAAAACTAAACAAAGAAATTCTATATTATACAGATTTATAAATAAGAAAGAAGAAATTAAAATGATATTAATTGGTGAAAAAGATGTAAATAAACAATACTATTTTCGCGAAACTGTTTTCGGAATATATTTAAAAAATGAAGAATTATACTTAACCAAAAAAGGCGAGGATATATCATTAATTGGTGGTGGTATAGAATTAAATGAGACTGAAGAAACAACGCTAAAAAGAGAAGCTTTAGAAGAAGCTGGATTAGAAATAATAGCCATGAATAAAATTTGTGATATCGATTGTTACTGGAAAACTAGAGATAATAGAGATATGGAATCATTGACACACATATATCAAATAGAAATTTCAGACAAAATCATAGAGCCATTAGAGTTAGAATCAAAATTAGTAAAAATGTCAATAAATGAAGCAAAGAATCAATTAAAATTACCATATCATAAACAAGCATTAATAGAATTTGTTAAAAAATTAAATAAATAATTATTAAACTTCCACTTCATGGAAGTTTTTTTGACGAAATAATAATTAATAAAAAATATATTGATATATATAGTAAAATAAGGTTTAAGAAGCTTCATATAAATATAATAAAGGATGAAAGATATATGAGTACAGAAAAAGAAAATAAATTAGATAAATTCGATAAATATGATGATACACATGATTTAACTTCAGAAGAATTAAGTTATTATTTAGAAGTACAATCAAGAGTATTGAAGAAACTCTCAGAAATCCAGTAGAAAAACATTAAAAAATATTTACAAATATGTAAAAATATTGTAACATATATATTACAAAGCTTAATGCTTGTTTTTCTAAAATGTCATATTCAGATATAGGAGGAAAAATGAAAATAGCATTAAAAAGCATGTTTGTAGTATTTTTTATTGCAATCATGTTATTCTTAAACATAGGCACATATGCTAAAAGTGACTATGTTTCAAGACAATCCAGAGTTAAAGGCGAAGAGTTAGAGAGAATAGAAAAAATCTCTAAAACTTTGCATGGCAAAGAAACAAAGTCAGATGACATGGGACTGGCATGGTCATCTGAGCTAAAAATCGCAAGAGTAGATTTGGCATATAATGGTAAAATTATAAGCCATTTTACACCAAGATTCTCTTATGTATATAATGAGGACCTTGCTGGTTGGTTTAAGGATTTTGAAGGTCGAGAAGTGACCTTAATCCTATATACCGACGAAAATGCTGAAAGAGAGGCGTTGAGGGTTAATTATAAAATAGTTCCGATGGTTGAGCCAAAACCAGAGGAAACAGTTGAACCGAAACAATCGGAACAATTTAAATCTTCTAAGCCTGATGAAACAATCAAGGCTATAGAGGATACGGTACCCCCATGTCCATTAGGAATGGGAGACGATCACAGTCCAAGTATGCAGGACTAAGTGATTGTGCCTAAATTTGTGGGCGTTTCAAATCTGAATATGACATTTATGAGGGATTAGTCACTGGCTATCCCTCTTTTTATTTATAATACATAAGGCACATATTAACATAAATATTTACAAATAAGTATAAAAGTAGTACAATATATTCATACTTAGAGCTTTCGAATCACATCAGTCATCATGGAGGAAGAACATGAAAAATAGGATAGTTATATTATTATGCCTTTTAGCAGTGGCTATTACAACAAATGTGTATGCGATGCCAGAAGGCATATGGACATCGCATGACACAAAGCAATACAGGCTTTGGGAAACACTGCATGGACAAGGGGTCGAAAAGTCCGAAAAACGGGTAAAAGAAGCAAGTCTCGAGAAGTGGAGAATTGATTCTCATATCGAGATGCTTAAAGAAAGCAAAAAGAGTAGAGATGCTTTAATAGACTCCCAGGGCATCACATTTAAAAGTGATGTTCCAATAACAAAAATTCAGGTAGTCTCTAGAGAAAAGAAATATGCCGAATTCAAGCCAATTTTTAGTTATATCTATTTTCAAGACATAATAGACTATAGTTTAGAAATGGCAGCAGGCAGAAAGCTGACAATTCTCTTTTTCACCAATTGGTATAAAGAAGGTGAGGAGACTGTGGCATTCAGCATAGAATGTCACATACCAGAAAAAGTGGAAATCATTTCACTTAATCAGGAAGAAGCGAGGAAGATGTTTCCGGTAGCTGAAGCAAAGCCGGAGGAATAACAAAGCAGATGAAGATGTGATTTGAGAGCTCAAGTAGCTCTCATTTTTTATATGAAAAGTTATATAAATATGTTATAATATAAAAAAATTCAATAAATTTATGCATTAAAGGGGAATAAAATGCAAACAATAGAACTAACAGTTAAAGTAAGAGATTCAAAAGAAGCAGTAAAACAAAAATTAATAGAACATGGCTTCGAACAAGTAACAGACGAATATGGGTCAGATATATATTTTTCAAATGAAATAGAAAAATTGAATAAAAATAATATTCTAGAAATATTGAATAAATCATTATTAGTAAGACATCACTATGGAGAATATAGACCAGAAAGAAAATTTTTAGTATTCAAAGATAAGAAATATAAAAACAATGAAATCATAAAAGAAGAAATTATAAAAACACCAATAGAAGACATCGATAGTATGATGAGAATATTAGAAAAAATGGGATATAAAGAATTAATCAGAAAAAAGCAACATTTTAATGATTTTACAAACGGAAAAATAACTTTAATCTTAGAAGATGTTGAAGAAATGGGATTATTAATAGAATACGAAAATAATAACGACTTTTCAGATATAAACGATGATGAAATATTAAAAATAAAAAAAGAAATGTATGAAGAAATTAAAAGTTATGGAATAAATTTAGAAGAATTTAAAGACATAAAAAAAGCCTATGAACTAATTAAAGAAAAATATAATTTATAAATAGGAGATCCAATGTTAGAAATAAAAGAAAATGTACAAAATGTTGAAGAATTTAATCAACTATATGATGAAGTAGGCTGGGGAGCTTATGATAGTCAAATAACCAAAAGAGCATTAGAAAATACATTTTATTCAATAAGCGTATATGATAACGATGAAATAGTTGGATATGGAAGAATTATAGGAGATACAATATGTTTTCTGTACATACAAGACATAATGGTAAAACCAAGCTATCAAGGACAGAAAATAGGAACACTTGTAATGCATAAGTTATTAGATAAAATAATGGAAATAAAAAAAGAAAATTCCGATTTAAGAGTATATCTTGGAGCATCAAAAAATAAAGAAAAGTTTTATGAAAAGTTTGGGTTTGTAAAAAGAATAGACGCAGATTTAGGATATGGAATGATATTAACTTATAATTAAAAAGGAGATAGCTATGCTACAAATAGAATATTTAGAAAAATCAAATGAAGAGATATATATAATTATTGATGATGAATTTAATAAATATGCAGAAAAAAATGGGTTAGAGTGTAATTATAAAAACTTTAATTTTATTGCAAAAGATAACAACAAAATAATTGGAATAATTAATGGACATTACTATTATGATGAAGTTCATATTGGAGACTTTATTGTCTTAGAAGAATATCGTAATCAACATATTGGAACACTCCTTATGAAAAAAGTTGAAGAGTTATTTCAAAATGAAGATTTTGACAATTACAATTTGACAACATATGAATTTCAAGCACCAAAATTTTATGAAAAAATGGGATATAAACTAGAGTATATAAGAAAGAACAATAAAAATTCAAAGTTAAATAAATATTTTTATTCAAAACCAAAAAGACAATAAAATTGATATCTTTCGTGATTTAATAAACCTGAGAGGGAGGCAAATACTTGAAAGAAGATTTAATAAAAACAGAATTAATAGTAAAAAACAATAAGGTTAATGTCATAATAATTAATGGAAGTAATTATATGTCACTAACTGATTTAGCCAGATATGCTAACCCGGAAGAACCTAAAATACCAGTACAAACATGGATGATAAACAAAAATGTTGTATCATTTTTAGGACTATGGGAACAGATGCATAATCCAAATTTCAAAGGTATCGAATTCGAGACCTTTGAAAATGAGGCTGGAAAAAATAGTTTTTATTTGTCTCCACAAAAATGGATGAGTATATGTTAGATTCAAGTAAAGGAGAAGTTATATGAATTATTTAATAAGAAAAAAAGAAAAAAAAGATTGCAAAGATGTAGCTCATGTTGTAACAATAGCTTGGAATGAAACTTATAAAGGTATTGTTCCAGATTCGTTCTTAGAAGAATTAAAATATAATGAAAATGAAAGAATTCAAATATCTTATGAGAAATTTGATGTAAATAACAATCATCAATTTGTTTTAGAAATAGATAATGAAGTTGTTGGATTTGTAAAATTTGGTGTATCTGAAGATGAGCAATTTGAAAATTGTGGAGAAATTTTTGCTTTATATATAATAAAAAAATATAAAGGTAATGGATTCGGAAGAAAATTAGTAGAAGAAGCAATTAAAGAAATAAAACAATTAGGATGTAATAAAATGATTATAGCCTGTCTTAAAGAAAACCCATCTAATGATTTTTATAAACATATAGGTGGAAAATACATTAAAGATAGAGTATATAAAAGATTAAATTTACCTGAAAACATATATTATTATGAAATATAGATAGTAAGTGAAGAAATGAGTAATATTGAAGATAATAGTTATTAGGTGATTTTATAGTATTAGAAGAATATCGTAATCAAAATATTGGAACACTTCTTATAAGAAAAGTTGAAGAATTATTTCAAAATGAAGATTTTGACAATTATAATTTGACAACATACGAATTTCAAGCACCAAAATTTTATGAAAAAATGGGATATAAGCTAGAATATATAAGAAAGAACAATAAAAATTCAAAATTAAATAAATATTTTTATTCAAAGTCAAAAAGATAATAAAATGAAAGGAATTTTAATGGACAAATATATTGTAGTAACAACATATTGTGACAAAAAAGAAATAGCAGATAAAATTATAAATACTCTATTAGAAAAAAGGCTTGTTGCAGGAGCGCACATAAGCGTGGTAAATTCAAGCTTCTGGTGGAATAATAAAATTGAAAAAACCGATGAATATAAACTAGACTTTAGAACAAAAGAAAGTAAATTTTCATCAATAGAAAACGAAATCAAACAAATTCATGATTATGAAGTAGCAGAAATTTCATATTATGAGTTAAAAGGCGCCAATAAAGAAATTTTAGATTGGATAGATCAAAATATAACATATAAATAAATATTAATGAAAAAAGAGTTGAAAAAATATGAAAATAAACTTGAATAACAAAAAAATAAAATTAGCAATAATCATAATTATAATAATAAGTGCATTTATAAGTATAATGGCAATATATAAATATTATATAAATGATTGGATTTGTTATCAAGACAATGTTCCTCCAAAGGATGCAATGATATGGAATGATGCATTAGATTATAGAATATATTTAAAAAGAAGTGGATTTATTTATACAGACGGGAAAGACAATAGAATATTAAGTAAAAGTGAAATGAACGAATTAAAAAAATTAGTAAAAGAACTAAAAAATAGCAACACATCTGGAAAATATGATTATTATGAAGATGGTTTATTTATTGATGGAAAAAAGTACAATAAAAATCAAGGAAATGAATATACGTATAATAAAATAGTAAAAATATTAAGGCATATATATGAATTATAATTAATAAAGAAAGTGAGCAAATATTGAAAACAAAAATGGAGATTCGACAATTATGGAAGCAATAGATAATACAATTAAATATTATGAATTATTAATGACTTATGATAATACTTCAAAATATGAAAATTATGAACTACCAGAAGGTTATCATTATGAATTTTATAAAAATGGTGATGAAATGGAATGGGTCAATATACATATTTCAAGTGGCGAATTTACTTCATTTGAAAGAGGATTACAGTATTTTCATGATTTTTATGATTCATTTATAAATGAACTGAATAAGAGGTGTTTTTTTATTGTAGATAGCAATACTAATGAAAAGATAGGAACAGCAACTATATCACTTTTAAAAAATGAAGAATATGGATACAAAGCGGCAGTTGATTGGTTAGCAATAAAGAAAGATTATCAAGGTAAAAAACTATCAAGAGCATTAATATCTAAATTAATTAGTTTAGCTAATGAATTAGAACATAATAAAATAATACTTCATACTCAAACTACAACATGGCTAGCCGCTAAGTTATATTTAGACGCAGGTTTTGAACCATTAAATATAAATGAAGTAATCGGATGGAAAATCTTAAAAAGATTAACTAATCATCAAAAATTAAAAAACTTTGAAGTAGCAACTGACGAAGAAATGTATGATAAACGAAATATAGAAATAAAAAAACAATTAGACGAAATTTATGGAATAGATAATTATAACTATTCAGTGTGGTATAAAAATAATCTTCATAATGTATATGTATATTCAAACAACAATTCTTATGAATATGAATACTTTGAGGAAGATGATATAGTTAGATTAGAAAAAATAGATAAAATTAGTTAAGAAACAGAATCACTTTGGAATTTTTAGGAACATGGGAAGCAATTTATAATCCAAATTTTAATTCCGTCGAATTCGACGGGTTTAGAAAAAGTGCAGGACTTCATACATTTACATTAAGTGTTATTAAATAATGCCGAAAAAATAAAATTATTAGGAAATGAGAATAAAGAGGAGTAAGTATATATGGATAAAGAACAAGAAAGCAGTTATAACCAGACTAACATTAACTGGTATCCAGGTCACATGGCAAAAACCAGGAGACAAATACAAGAAGACTTAAACATAATAGATATAATAGTTGAAATAGTAGACGCAAGAATACCATTATCAAGCCAAAACCCAGATGTAAAAGAATACTCAAGAAAAGTAAAAAGAATAATAGTCTTAAATAAAGCAGATGTAGCAGATGAAAGAGAAACAGATAAGTGGGTAAAATTCTATAAAGAAAAAGGCATAAAAGCAATACCAGTAGAAGCAACAACAGGAAAAGGAATGAGTAATGTAACATCAGCAATAACAGAGGTATATAGCGAAATAAGTCAAAAATATATAGAAAAAGGAAGAACAGGCCATAAAATTAGAGTAATGATACTAGGAATTCCAAACGTAGGTAAGTCAACATTTATAAATAAATTTTCAGGAAAAGCTTCAACAATAGTAGGAAACAGACCAGGATTAACCAGAAAGAAACAATGGATACAAGTAAATGACAAGATTGAAATTATGGATACACCAGGAATGTTATGGCCAAAATTAAATGATCAAGAAGTAACATTGCACTTAGCATTCATGAATTCAATTGGATCAGCAGCAGTAGATAAAGTCGAAGTAGCATACTATTTGCTAAAATATCTAATAGAAAATTATCAAGAAAATTTAGAAAAGCGCTATGATATACAAATTAATGATATAATAAATCAAGAAACACCAGAAGATGACGATTATTATGGATATGAACAAACTGATAGTACAATGCAAGTATTAGAAGCAATTGCCAGAAAAAGAGGAGCAATATTATCAGGTGGAAGAATTAATGAACAAAAAGTAGCAGATATAATATTAGGAGAATTTCAAACAGGCAAAATTGGAAGAATAACAATTGAAAAAGTAAAATAGGGAGATAAAATATTGGATTTTCAAGAAGAAAACATAACAAAAAATGAAACAGAAATATTGATGATGTCACCACTAACTTGGGCGTATGTTGGAGACAGTGTATATGAACAATACATAAGAACATATTTAGCAAATAGTACAAACTTAAATCCACATAAAATGCACATAAACTCAATTAA
>JABCPQ020000008.1 GCA_013333035.2 Clostridiales bacterium
GTTAAGCCTAAATATGTTTTTGTGTCTGCTGGTAAAAATAATAAATACAGACTTCCAAATGTTAAAGCTATGGAGAGAATTGAAAAAACAGGTGCTAAGATTTTTAGAACTGATGTTAATGAATCATCTTTTTGGCTTATATCAAATGGTAATGATATTGATATAAAAGAGGTTTCGATTAATCTTGATGGAAATGGAGAAAAATAGTATGTTTAATTTTTTAAAATTTTCAAAAGAAAAAAGAAGTGAAGTTTGAAGTTGAAGGCGAAATTTATAAAATTGATGAAATTGGTGATGATGATAAATACGTTTTTTAACTAGGGAAAGAGATGGAGTTGATAAACAGATTTTCGATATTTCTGATGAATTGTATAATCAAATTTTAGATGATGGAAGTATTGAATATCTTGTTTATAAAAATGGTGAATTTCAAGTTAAATAGAGTTGAGGAGTTAATATGGGAAAGGGTATGATATTTTTAATTGTTATTTTAATACTTATCATAATTACGATAGTGCAATTTATTCGAGAGAAAAATGATGATATACAAAAGAATAATAGTATTGATGATGTTAAATTAGTTTCATATGGTGGTAGATTTTATATGAAAATAATTGATGTTTTTACGATTTATTCTAGGGGAATGGTTGTTACTGGAAAAATTGAAAGTGGAAGTGTTAGAGTTGGAGATAAAGTGGAAGTTGTTTTAGATGATAATAGAAAGATACAGACTACTGTTATGGCAGTTGAAATGCTTAGAAAAGTTGTTAAAGATGCAAGTGTTGGAGATAATGTTGGTATTTTACTTAGTGAAATAAAAAAAGAAGATAATGTTAAATATATTGCTTTAAAAAGTATTGAATAGTAAAGAAAAAAGATGTAGAAACTTATCTACATCTTTTTATTATTTTGCGTTTTTAGCGATTGTGCAGATGTCTGCGAATGCTTTTTCATCTGTGATAGCTAATTCTGCTAACATTTTTCTGTTTACGATAACATTTGCTTTCTTTAATCCGTTGATTAAATTGCTGTATGTTAATCCGTTTATTCTTGCACCTGCGTTAATTCTTGTAATCCATAATCTTCTGAAATTACTTTTTCTATCTTTTCTTCCTACGAATGCGTAGTTTCCAGATTTCATAACTGCTTGTTTTGCTTGTCTGAATCTGTAACCTTTAGCACCATAATATCCTTTAGCTCTTTTTAAGATTTTTTTATGTTTTTTTCTTGTGATAATTCCTGTTTTTACTCTTGCCATTATAATTCTCCTTTCAATTTAATATTAGTTTCCGTATGGTAACATTTTAGCTACGTTCTTTTCAAATGTTTTTGAAACATAAGCGTCTTGAACTTTACCACTTGTTCTTTGTCTATTTGTTTTATTTCCTAATAAATGTCTTCTGTTTGCTTTTGTTCTTTTTACTTTACCAGTAGCAGTGTATTTATATCTTTTTGATGCTGCTTTGTTTGTTTTTAATTTTGGCATTTTATAATCCTCCTTGTTTATTTTAATTTATTTTAATATTAACCTTTTTTAGTTAATATTATGAACATATTTTTCCCTTCCATGATAGGACGTTTTTCTGTGTTTGCAATGTCTCCTAAAGCTTCAATGAATTTGTTTAGTAATTCTTCACCCTGGCTTTTGTAATTCATCTCTCTACCACGAAATCTAACTGTTATTTTTAGTTTATTACCATCTTCAAGAAATTTTCTAGCATTTTTGGCTTTGAATTCAAAATCATGTGTATCAGTGTTTGGCGTTACTCTGATTTCTTTCATTTCAAAACTTTTTTGTTTTTTTCTAGCTTCTTTTTCTTTTTTTGATTGTTCAAATTTATATTTTCCATAGTTCATCATTTTGCAAACTTTTGGATTATTTGATGAAACTAAAACTAAGTCTAAATTCCTTTCATAAGCTAAATTTAGTGCATCATGTAATTGCATTTCTCCTAATTTTTCATTGTTTTCATCGATTACTTGAACTTTGTCAGCTCTAATTTGATCATTAATTGGTAAATCTTGTTTTATGTTAAAACACCTCCTAAAAATATTATAAAATTAAAAAAGATTGGACGAATCCAATCTACTTCTCATTATAAATACAGATATAATATATGTTTTAAACATATTGATATATTTTAATATTTATAGACCTTTTCCTAAAAGTGAAGGTGAGAAGTAAACTTCTTCTTTAATAACTTTGTTTAGTTTACTATAAAAATATTGAAATGTCAATATTTTGGAATAATTTATTTGTAGGAAAGTATAATTTTTGGATGATAAAATACAATCTGGTTGACATATTATTTAAAATGTTGTAAACTTAATGTATTGAAGATTATGGTTTTTTCAATGTGAAATTGAGAGGACCTTGGTCCTCTCTTAGATTTAAGGAGGATTTATGGTGAAGCAATCTTATGTTGCAATTGGCCGAAATGTGCCATATGTAGGAAGTAGCCAGAGTTTGTGGCGTTTTGAAAGTGACTTTGGTCACTTCTTTCCTGCGTCTGTATTAACCTCTACTATTTTGACAGTAGAGCAGCTGGAGGAAAATTTATTCCGTGTGGAAACGCGGAATAGTGTATATTATGTACAAGTAATAACTGCTATTTGTACAAATATATATGTGGCTTTTTCAAATGACAGGCCAGAGACAGGTCGAAGAATGAGATGTATTGTTGTAAAAGACCTTGGAAAAGGTCTTGAAGTAGTGACAATACATACATCGGTTATTAGGAAGGTAGAAGAATTGGGCTCAATTTTTAGGGTTGAAACAAGAAACTCTATTTACTATGTGCAACAGAAATAAAAAAGATATTCTTTTTCCCACGATTGTGGGTTTTTTCTTTTTTTATATTGACATATGTGGAAAAATATTATATTATAATATAGCGTTAAAGAAATATGACCTTTTAAAGCGATTCCCCGGTTGGTTTTGAAGGTTTCATATAGATAATTTTTATAGATAATGAAATGGAGGATATATTACCATGAATAATACTACTTATAGTGTTAAGAAAAATGAAATTAATAGAAAATGGTATATTATTGATGCTGCAAACAAACCTTTAGGTAGAGTTGCTTCAGAAGCTGCAAAATTATTAAGAGGAAAACATAAACCAACTTTTACACCTAATATGGATTGTGGTGATTATGTAATAGTTTTAAATTGCAAAGAAGCTGTATTAACAGGTCATAAATTAAATCAAAAAGTATATACAAGATTTACAGGATATATTGGAAACATGAAGAAAGTTTTAGCTAAAGATATGATGGCTAAAAGACCAACAAATGCTATGATGATTGCTGTAAAAGGTATGTTACCACACAACAGTCTTGGTAGACAAATGTTAAAGAAATTAAGAGTATATGAAGGTAATGAACATGAAAATATGGCTCAAAAACCTGAAGTATGGAAATTTTAGTAGGAGGATCATAGATAATGGCTAAATCTAAAGCAGTTGAATATTTAGGAACAGGTAGAAGATAAAGTTCTATCGCTAGAGTAAGATTAACTGAAGGAAATGGAAAATTCATTGTTAATGGAAAAACATTAGAAGAGTATTTTGGTGTTGAAACATTAAGAGTTATCGCTAGACAACCATTAACAGTTACAGATACTTTATCAAAGTATGATGTTAGAGTTAAAGTTGTTGGTGGTGGATTATCAGGACAAGCTGGTGCAGTTCGTCATGGTATTGCAAGAGCTTTAAATGTTGCAAATGAAGAAGAATTCAGACCATCATTAAAATCAAATGGTTTCTTAACAAGAGATTCAAGAAGAAAAGAAAGAAAGAAATATGGATTGAAAAAAGCTCGTAAAGCTCCTCAATTCAGTAAGAGATAATATAATTTTAAACTCGCTGTTATGGCGGGTTTTTTATTGTTAAATTATAAGAAAAGTGTTATAATTGCAGTATAGGAGGTTGAGTTATGAGAGAATTAGGATTAAATAGTGGGATTTTGATTGGAATTGTTATTGTATGGATTTTATTAATTTCTATTAAACAAATTGATGAATATCAGAGGGGAATTTTATTTTCATTTGGTAAGTTTTCTAGAATTTTAAAGCCTGGTTGGCATATTGTTTTGCCTATAATTAATAGAGTTGTAAAGGTTGATATTAGAACAAAAACAGTTGATGTTCCAGAGCAAGAAGCAATTACAAGAGATAATGTTTCAATTAGGATTAATGCAGTTTTATATTATAAGATTTTTGATGCATCTAAGGCGGTAATTTCTGTTGAAAATTATAATTATGCAGTTAGCCAATTGGCTCAAACAACAATGAGAAATATTGTTGGGTCTGTTACACTTGATGAATTATTATCTGAAAGAGATAAACTTAGTACCCAAATTTGCCAGATAGTTGATGAAGCTACAGACCCTTGGGGAATTAAAGTTGAAAATGTTGAACTTAAAGATATTGCCTTACCTGAAGAATTGAAAAGAGTTATTTCTAGAGTAGCTGAGGCAGAAAGAGAGAAACAAGCTGTTATTACTAAATCACAAGGTGAGGTGGAAGCTTCTGAGAACTTGGCAAAAGCTGCAACAATTATGGGAAGTACTCCTGGTGCATTACATTTAAGGACTTTAGCTACATTAAATGATTTGAGTAGTGATCAATCTAATACAGTTATTTTTGCGTTACCTGTTGAAGCTTTGGAAGCAATGAAAGGTTTATCTAATATAGGTAAAAAATAAAAGAATGATTTAGATGTTGAGGGATATTCAGTAATATGAATATCTCTTTTATTATCTAAAATGTTATTGTTAAATGATTTGTTGGTATGTTATAATAGAACATAAGTTTTGTTAAGGAGATATATAATGATCGGTTTTTTAAGAGGAACTATTGGATTTAAGGCTAATAATTATATTTTGATAGATGTTGGTGGTGTGGGGTATAAAGTATTTATGCCTGCTGAGAGTATTAAAAATTTAGAAATGAATTCTAGTATTAAAATCTTTACATATACAAGGGTTTCACAGGATGATATTAGTTTGTTTGGATTTTTGACTAATGAAGAATTAATGACTTTTGAGTTATTAATTAGTGTTGGTGGAATTGGAGCGAAGTCTGCTGTAAATATTTTATCAAATATAGAGCCTACTGAATTTGCATTGGCTGTTATTACTGATGATGTGACTACATTGAAGAAATTGCCTGGAATTGGTCCGAAAACTGCGCAAAGGATAATTTTAGAACTTAAAGATAAGATTAAAACAGAGAATGCTGTTATTTCAACTGAAGCAGTCGTAGTTAAACATAAATTTAATCAAAATGAACTTGATGCAATGGATGCTCTTCAAGTTCTTGGATTTAATAGGAAGGATATTGAAAACATGATGGAAGGCTATGAATCAACTGGAAAGAGTGTTGAAGATATTATTAGAGAGCAATTGGTTAAGCTTAGTAAATAGGAGGGATTTAATTGGATTTTAGTGAACCATTATCATATCGTATGATGCCGACAAATCTTGATGAGTATGTGGGACAGGAGCATATTTTAGCAAAAGATAAAATCTTATATAGAACTATTAAGGCTGATAGATTATCAAGTATTATATTATGGGGGCCACCTGGTTGTGGGAAAACATCTCTTGCGAAAGTTATTAGTAATACTACGAAATATAAATTTGTAAAATTAAATGCAGTTACTGCTGGTGTTAGTGATATTAAAAATGCGATTGAAGATAGTAATGTTAGTATGTTTAATATGAGTGGAAAAGTAGTGCTTTTTATTGATGAAATTCATAGATTTAATAAATTACAACAAGATGCTTTGTTACCATATGTTGAAAATGGAAAAGTTATATTAATTGGTGCAACTACTGAAAATCCATATTTTGAAGTTAATAAAGCTTTGATTTCAAGAAGTATGGTTTTTAAATTACATCAATTATCAAATGAAAATATTTTCACTGTTTTGAAAAGGGCTCTTATATCTGAAAAAGGTCTTTCTAGTTTTAATGTTGAAATTAGTGATGAAACACTTAAGAAAATTGCTATTAGTTCTAATGGTGATGTTAGAACAGCATTAAATGCTTTGGAAATTGCAGTTTTGACTACTGCGCCAGATGCAACTGGAGTTATTAAAATAACTGATGAAATTGCTAAGGAATGTGTTGTTGATAATAAGATTATGTTTGATAAGGATGGGGATTCTCATTATGATAATATAAGTGCTTTTATAAAATCAATGAGAGGTAGTGATCCTGATGCTACAGTGTTTTATTTAGCAAGAGCTATTTATGCTGGTGAAGATCCTATATTTTTGGCGAGAAGAATTTGTATATTAGCTGCTGAAGATATTGGAATGGCTGATCCTATGGCTTTGGTTGTTGCTAATTCTGCTCTTCAAGTTGTTAAGGCTATTGGAATGCCTGAGGGAAGAATTGTACTTTCGGAAGCTGCAGTGTATATGGCTAATGCACCTAAATCAAATGCTAGCTATAATGCTATTAATAGTGCACTTAGTGATGTGGAAAATGTTGATACTGGAATTATACCAATGCATATTAGAAATGCTCCTGTGAAGGGAATGGAAAAAGAAGGATATCATGTTGGATATAAATATCCTCATGATTATAAGAATCATTTAGTTGATCAGCAATATTTGCCTGATAAGATTAAAGATACTAAATACTATATTCCTGATGAAAATTGTATTAGAAGTTTTAAAGATAATTTAGAAAATAAAACAACTCAAGATAATTGATATCTTGAGTTGTTTGTTATTATTTATTATTGTTTTCGTTATTTGTATTTGATTTACCGTCTTTTAACATTTCTGTCATTGCTCCTAATCCTGCAAGAGGTTTTGTTGCTTCGAAAGGTATAAATACTTTATTTGCTTCACCATTTGCTACATTTGATAATGTTTCAAGTGATTTTAATTGTATTACTTTGTCTGTAGGATTTGCATCTACCATGGCACCATATACTAATTTTACTTCTTCTGCTTTTGCTGCTGCTACTTTTTTGATTGCTTCAGCTTCACCGTTTGCTTTTCTAATTTGTGCTTCTCTATCAGCATCTGCATGTAGAATTGCTGCTTCTTTTTCACCTTGTGCTTTAAGGATTGCTGCTTGTCTTTCACCTTCTGCTTGAAGGATGGATGCTCTTTTAGTTCTTTCAGCATTTATTTGTTTTTCCATGGCTTCTTTAATATCTGGTGGTGGAGTAATATCTTGAACTTCAATTCTATCAATTGAACAACCCCATTTTGTTGTTGCTTCATCTAGCATTGATTGTAATTTTCCATTGATTGTATCTCTTGAAGCGAATGTTGCTTCTAAATCCATTTTACCAACGATATCTCTTATTGATGTTACTGATAAGTATTCAATACCATTTTTTAGGTTTTGAATTTCATATACAGCTTTTGCTGGATCTTTAATTTTATAGAAAACAACAGTATTGATTGTAATTGTAACATTGTCTTTTGTTATTACTTCTTGTGGAGCAATATCCAATGTTTGTTGTTTTAAACTTACAATGCTTCTTACATGGTCTACAAATGGAATAATTATTGTTAAACCTGCGTCTGCAACTTTATGGAATTTACCTAATCTTTCAATGATATATACTTCGGATTGTCTAACTATTTTAACACTTGTAAATAAAAATAATAAGATAATTCCTATGATAATAGTAGCTGGTATCATAATTCCCTCCTAAATTCGTTATATGTGTATATTATAGCATATAATATGTAAAAAATAAATACATAATCTTGCAAAAGATTGTACTGTAACTTATAATATTATGTGTTTTGGAGGAGATATGAATAAAAAGAGAATTTTGTTTTTTATTATGATGATTGGAATGATGATGTTGATATTTTTCTTTTCTAGTCAGAATGGTGATGAATCATCTGCGATGAGTAGTGGAGTGTTTTATAAATTGAAAGAGAGTTTTAATATTAAAATAGATATTGCAATTATTAGGAAACTTGCTCATTTAACAGAATATCTATTTCTTGGAGTTATAACAATATTATATGTAGGAACTTTTAAGATTAGTGATGAAAAATCAATGGCAATCGCCACAGTGATATGTGCTTTGTATGCGTCTAGTGATGAATTTCATCAGTCGTTTATTGCTAATAGGGATGGTAGATTTGGTGATGTGTTGATTGATTCAATAGGAGCAATGATTGGAATTACAATTACTATGTTAATATTGTTGATTATAAGAATGAAAAATGACAAAAAGATTACAATTTAACATTTGAATTAAGAATGAAGGTAATATTTTTTATTCAATTGATATTAAGCGAAAAATATTATAAAATTCATTAGAAATGATATTTTAGGAGGATTGGACCATGGCATCTACAATGAATCCATTGGAGAGAAAAGCGAGAGCGTCATTTATAAAAGGATTTTTTATTGCATTATTGATAGGAATATTGATAATAGCGTTTTTAGCATTACAGTTATTTAATAAAATAACTGCAGAAAAGAAGAGGATATCTTCTCAAAAGACTGTTTTAGTTTTGAAGAAAAATGTGACATCTGGAGAAATATTGACTAGTAATATGCTTACAACTTTGAAAGTTGATGCAGAAATGGCTCCAGTAGGATCTGTTGATTCTGTTTCTAAATTTAATAAGTTTATGGTTGCTGATTTAAATGGTAATGAAATTACAACATTGGCTGATGGAACAAAGGCTATTACAGTTAATGGACAACAATATCCTTTAACAAAGGATGCGAATGGTGATTATACTTATGTGATGAATGGACAAGCTATAAAAGTTGCTTTTGGTGAATCAACTTATGTTGCTAAAATTTCTTTAGGAAAAGGTACACCAATTATACCTGATATGGTTACAGTAATTAGTGAACAAGCTACTAATGATTTAAGAGAGCAAGAATATAATATGATTGCTTTACCATCTGATTTAAAAACTGATGATACAGTTGATGTTAGATTAAGATTACCTAATGGTGCTGATTATGTTGTTTTATCAAAGAAGAAGGTTAAAGTACCAACAGCTGGTGGAAATCAATCTTATTCAACAGTTTCTTTAGATCTAAATGAAACAGAAATAATAACAATGAGTGCTGCTATTATTGATTCATATAAAATACAAGGTAGTAAACTTTATATAAATAAGTACACTGACCCAGGATTGCAGAAAGCTTCAAAGGCTACATACATTCCATCTGAAGATGCATTAAGAGTTATTGATAAAGATCCAAATCAATTAGCTAAAGCTAAAGCTGCTTTAATTGAATTATATCAATCAAGTTCAGAATTTAGAAAACAAATTGATAGTTCATATGCTGGTACAGAAAAGACAGCAATTGATGCTCAAGTATCTTCTGGAACAACATCTGAAATTAATACTCAAATTAATTTAAGAAAATCAATTTCAGACGGAAAATAAAATATATGGTTTATAGGTTCCATTCAAAAACCTAAATATTTTTAATAGGAAGTCAATTTGGAACAAATAGGATTTTTAGGAGCTTATGATAAAAAAGATTTATTGATTAATGTGGCAACAGTTCTTACTAGTGCTGGTAAATCGGTTTTAATTGTGGACGCAACATCTGTTCAAAGAATGAGATATGTTGTTCCAAATATTAGTACTAATCAGAGTTTTTCATATGTTAGTGAATATGCAAAAATAGATGTTGCTTTGGGATTTATGACATTAAATAATGTTGCACAGTATTTAAGAAGAAATTTGGATTATGATTATATATTGATTGATTCGGATAATCCACAAACTATGAATTCTTTTGGGATTCAGGGAATGAAAAAAATATTTTTTGTTACTTCTTATGAACAATATGATATGCTTAAGGGCGCTGAACTTTTGAGATTTGTTCAGATGCCAATTGAAGTTGTTAAAGTTATTTCTACAACTAATATGAATGATGCAGAAGATAAATTGCTTAATTCTAAAGTTACTAATTCTAATATTAAATGGAGTAATAGTAGAGTGGAATTTAGTGACTTGGATGTTGATAGGAGGGCTATTTTAAAGAATCAATTTAGCAAACAAATTACGTTTAAATCTTTTTCTAAAGATTATAAACAATGGTTAGAATATTTAGTTAATATAATTACGGATAATACAATTGATTCTAATAGGATTATAAAGAGGATATAGAAAGGAAAGTATAATGCCAATTATTAGTTTTGTTAATAGAGACATTAGAGAAACTGGTCAAAGTTTATCAGTAGCAGCTGTTGCAGCTGTAATGGCAATTGAGCATAATTATAGAGTAATTGCAATTTCTACTGATTTTAATGATAAAACTTTGGAAAATAGTTTTTATAATTCAAAACAGACTTCTGCTGTTACGTCTTTTTTAAAAAATACTATTACGACTGATATTTCGAATGGTGCAGAGGGATTGATTAGAGCGTTTGCTAGTAATAGGGCTTCTGCAGATATGATTAAAAGTTATACTAAACCAATTTTAAAGGATCGTTTAGATGTTTTGCCAGGACTAAAAACTACTGATTATAAAACATTTGTTAATATGGCAAATTATTTTTCTCAAATTGCTGATGTTGCGAATGCATCATATGATATGGTTATTGTTGATGTTTCACAAGAAATCCCAAATGATGTTCAAATGAGAATTTTAAATATTTCAGATTTGGTGCTAGTTGGTGTTAATCAGTCTTTAGCTGCTGTTAATAATTTTTTAAAATTAAAAACAGTTGAACCTTTTTTTCAAAAAAGTAATGTTGTTATTGAAATTGGTAAATATAATCCATATTCAAAATATAGTGCTAAAAATATAGGTAGAATTTTAAGAGAAAAAAATATTCCATGGACTGTTCCATATAATATTAATTTTTCTGACCATGCTTCTGAGGGAAAAATAATTGATTATTTATTAGGTGCAAAAATGCTTAATGATCCAAATAATCAAGATTATAGTTTTTATACATCAGTTGCTGGTGTTGCGGATTCTATTGATTATAAATTAAAAGAGTTGCAGTATTTAAAATAGGAGGGAGTTAAAGTATGCCTTTGAATATTATAATTTCAATTGCAATAGTTGCGATTGTAGTTGCTCTAATTTATAAAAAATTAAAAAACAATCAAAATGCTAAAGTTGTTGAAGATGTTGTAGTTGACGATAAAACATATACTTTAGAAAAGATGATTGATTATATAAAAAGAAAAATGGATGAAATTACTAAAGTCAATTTATATGATTTGGGACTTTCTGAAGAAGAGCTAAAAAGAAGAAAAAATAAGAAGTACGAATTGAAGAAGGCTTTAAAAGGATGTACATATGGTGATGTTAATGATAAAAAGTATGTTAAACAATTAATATATGATTTGTTATTAAATGATTATGGTGTTGATGAGACAAATATATCGAAAGCTATTCCTTTTGATATTGCTTCATTATTAACTCCTCAAGATAAGTTTGATATTATTATTTATATGTATAAAAAAGAATTTGGATATGAAGCTATGTCTAAATTAATTAAGAAATATAAGTTAGCTGAACTTAAATATACTGCAGGTGATGCTAAACCTTCATATGTTATTTTACCTGAAGAAATTTCTGCTATTTATGCTAAAGAAAATTTCATGTTATCTCTTGAAGATAAGTTAATGGTTGTTGTTCAAAGAATTTATCAACAATATAAAGGTTATAGTTCTATTGATGAAATTAGAGATATGAATATTGATGGTATTTCTGGTGGTATTTCTGGTTTACCTGAAAGTTTTTTAAGCCAAGCTGCTCAAACTGATGCAAATGTTGTTAATAATGTTTTGGATCATAAGATTCCAAGAGCTTGTGACAGTATTTGGATTATGTTCTCTGGTAAATCTATTCGTTTAGCTTTCTTATCTTTTGGTAGTGAATCTGAACTTAAGAGAGTGTGTCAAAATATTTATAAATACAATAACCCTGGTCAGTTATCTGATACCAATGGTTATAAAATTAATGAGATGAAGGATGGTTCTCGTGTTGTTGTTGTTAGACCAACATTCTCAGAAACATGGGGATTCTTTATTAGAAAGTTTGATGTTCAAAGAGCGAGTCTTGAACAATTAATTAAGGATGAAGGAAAAGAAGAAGCTATTGATTTAATGAGGTTTATTGTTAAAGGTGCTAGAATTATTGCTCTAACTGGTGAGCAGGGTACTGGTAAAACAACTATGCTTATGGCTATGATCGAAAATATTTATGAAACATTAAATATTCGTGTTCAGGAAACTGCATTCGAGCTTCACTTAAGAAAGATTTATCCTACAAGAAATATTTTGTCTTTTAGAGAGACAGAAACAGTATCTGGACAAGAGGGTCTTGATGTTCAGAAAAAGACTGATGGTAGTGTTAATATCATTGGTGAGGTTGCGACTGATCCTGTTGCATCTTGGATGATTCAGGCTGCGCAAGTTGCTTCTAAATTTACATTGTTTACTCACCACGCTAAGACTTTTCCTGATTTAGTAACAGCACTTCGTAACTCAATGCTTAGAACTGGTGTTTTTAAAAATGAGCTTGTTGCTGAAGAGCAGGTTGTTTCAGTACTTAATTTTAATGTACATTTAGTTAAGGATTTTAGAGGTAATCGTTATATTCAGAGGGTTACAGAATGTATACCAGTTATTGATAAAAATGATTATAATTATAATAGTAGAAATGAGACTACACTAGAAGGAAAATTAGATACTTTCATTGAGAACTCTACTAAATATTTTGCTAAAGAGACAAATAAAGAGCTTTATAAATATCAAAATATTATGGAATATCAAGATGGTAAGTTTGTTTTAACTAATAAAATTACTGATAAAAATATTGGTGAAATGA
>JABCPQ020000009.1 GCA_013333035.2 Clostridiales bacterium
TGATGCTGGATTTGATGAAACTGATTCTGAAGAAGAAAAGAAAGGCAAAGATAATAAAGCAACAGTTGTTTTAATGGTTAAGACTGGACTAGATATTAATAATGTATTACGAATGATTGGTGTTGGAATCACATTAACAGCTCTAGTAGGAGCAATGGGATACACAATATCAAGAAAAGTAAAAGAATAATTATATTAAATTAGCAAAAGGCTTCACTTCAAAGTGAAGTCTTTTTGTATGTTAATTGTATAATTTAAATCTTAATGTTAGAATTATAGCTAATAAATTGCTATAAAAGGAAGGATAGCAAATGGGGATAATAGAATTCATAAGAAAAATTTTTCAAAAAAAAGAGCAAAAATCTTTGCCAAAAGTAAATGAAGTGCCAAAAATTTTTAAAAATCTACAAGAAATTGGTAGAAATCTAGAAAAAAGTACAAATATTGAAAACATCATATTAGATAATAGTGAAGAACAATTTCCAAAATTTCAGACACAACTTTCAGATAAACAAATAATTGAAATAACAAAAAAATTTTATGAAAGTTTAGGAATTAAAGAAAATATAAATATTGAAATAAATATAAAAAAGGGAAATATCAAAGACTTATTTCAATTAGTAAATCAAATAGCACAGTGCTTTTCAAAGATTGAAAAAAACAACGTTTATAGTAAAGTTGTACCAAAATGTGTAGAAAAAATGTTTGAAAACTATCTAAATAATTTAACAGATAATCAATTAAAAGAATTAGACTTAAATAAACAAATAATACAAGATGATATTATATTAATGAATATACAGGAAACAATGAAATTACAAAATGAGTTAAAAGAACCAAAAGAATTAAATATAAGATATATTTTAGGAAAAATGTATTCAACAAAGTTTTTTGAAATAATGAATAGAGATAGATTAAATAAAGATGGACAATTTAGGCTATTGTTACAAACTATAAGTAATATAAAATCATGTAAAAGAACTATATTAGAAGTTGATAAGAATAATTTAATGCAATTAAAGTCATTGGGAGAAGGCGTAATCCATGACACTAATAATAAAATTAACAAATTTATTTTAAATAAAAAATTAGCTAAAATAATGGAACAAATAGAAATAGGAAAGGATTTTACAGAAAATATATTAGGGCAAGAAATTTGTATAAATTTGCAAGAAGAATTACCATTTTTATTAATCATACCAAAGAATATAGAAAATAATTCAACATTAATAATGGAGTCTAATAATTTAGAAACAAATAATAAGAAAGAACTATTTAAACAAAGTATTGAAACAGCAAAACATTTGTTAGAACTATCAAAAAGTAAAAGTCCAATATTGATACCAATACTACCAAGTGAAAAAGAAGGACCGTATTGGCAACAATTATCATCTGAATGTTTTAAAAAAGATAAAAATATACATTTAAAGATAATGCAAACAATAGAAAAGTCTAAAGCAATAATAAAGAAAAAAAGAAATATTGAAATAAATGATAAAATATTTTTAAATGGATATTCTTCATCAGGAGTATTTGCACAAAGGTTAGCACTAATATATCCAGAGATAATTGATACTGCATGTATCGGAGGAGCAAGTGGAAGTATACCAATAATAGATTCTAGAATAGATTATCCTATAGGAATCGGAAATTATGAAAAAATATTTCAAAAACCATTTGATAAAGAAGAATATAAAAAAATTAATTTTGAATATTATGTTGGAAGTTTAGAAACTTATATAAAAACAAATAGAAATGGAAAAATCGAGCCAATGCATGATATGAGTTATTTTAATAGAAGCATACCAACTGAAATAGGGAGGCAACAACGATTAATTTTAGGTGCAGATTTGTTTGATAGAGCAAAGAAAACGGTTGAAATATTAAAAGAACAAGGAGTCAAAATAAATCATAATATTTTATATAATTGCACACATAATGATAAGGAAGCAACTATATATAATAATGAACATACTGGAATTTCAATTATAACAGGAATTAGAGACGAACAAGATAAAATAATAAAAAACGCTCTAACCAGAATGATTGGAAAACAAAAAGAAAATGAGAAATCAAAAGAAGATATTCCAAGCTAATGGGATATCTTTTTAAATTATAGATAAAAAAGAAAATTTAAAATCATACATGTGTATTTTATGTAAAAAAATATGTAATTTGTTGAAAATAAAAGCACTAATATGATATATTTTTGATGATAATTTACATATACACATTAAGGTGGAGGAATTTCTTTTGATAAAGGTATGTAACGTAACAAAAAGATATAATAAAAATGATGTAATAAAATCAATGAATTTTGAAGTAAAAGAAAATGAAATAGTTGGCTTCCTTGGGCCCAATGGCGCAGGAAAGACAACAACAATGAATATGATAACAGGATATATTGAGCCGACAGAAGGACAAATATATATAAATGGATATGACATACAAAAACAACCCAAACAAGCAAAAAAACAAATAGGGTATATGTCAGAAAATTCAGCATTATATCCGGACTTTACTGTAAAAGAATTTATTACATATTTAGCAGACTTAAAAAGAGTTGATAAAAAAGAAAAAAATATTGAAATAGATAAAGTAATAAATCAAACAGGTTTATCATCAGTAGAAAATAAGCTAATCGCAAATCTTTCAAGAGGGTATAAACAAAGAGTAAGTTTAGCAGGAGCTTTAGTAGGAAATCCAAAAGTTTTAATACTAGATGAGCCAACAGTTGGATTAGATCCAAAACAAATTGCAGATATAAGAAAATTAATAAAAGCATTAGGGAAAAAGCATACAATATTAATGAGTACACACATATTACCAGAAGTAAGTTCAATATGCTCAAGAATAATTATAATAAATAAAGGTGAAATAATAGCAGAAGACACGCCAGAAAATATTGAAAATATGGCATTAACTAAAAATAGTGTATTAGTAACAGTTGAAGACCCTGATAATAAGATTGAAAAAATACAATCTAAATTACAATCAATAAGAGAAATCAAGAAAATAAAGGTAAATGAAGATAATACAATATTGTACGAAATAATAGCAGAAAACAGTGAAACAGATATAAGAAAGCAAATATTTGACATATTTCCAAAAGAAGATATCACAATATTTGAATTAAGAAAAAGCGAGACAACATTAGAAGACGCATTTTTGAAATTAATAAGCAAAAAAGGAAAAAAATCTGGAGGAAATAAATAATGATAGCAATCATAAAAAAAGAGCTAAAATCATATTTTCTATCACCAATAGGATGGATATATATAGGAATGTTTTTAACATTTTGCTCATTATTCTTTTTTACAGATATATTTAGATATAAAAGTTCCGCATTCTCAGATTTATTTGGAATCACGGTATCAGTTTTATCAGTATTAATACCAATATTAACAATGAGAACATTCGCAGAAGAAAGAAAAAATAAAACAGATCAAATTTTGCTAACTGCCCCAATAAGCGTAAGAGAAATAGTATTAGGAAAATTCATAGGAGCATCAATAGTAGTAATAATTTCAGCATTATTAACATTTGTATATTATTTTATACTAATGTATTTTGGAAAGCCAGAATTTATAACAACAATAAATGTATTAATTGGTTACATTTTATTATCATTAGTATATATATCTATTGGACTATTCTGCTCTAGCTTAACAGAAAATCAAATAATAGCAGCAGTATTGTCAGTAGGAATATTAACAGCATTTGGAACATTACCTAAATTAGTAATATCATTAAAAGACTATTCACCATTAGATGCATTTTTTAATTCATTTTATAATGGAATAAGTAGTTTAAAAGATTATATTTTACTAATAAGCTACATATTAATGTTTTTACTATTTACAATAATAATAATACAAAGACGCAAAAATATAAAATAGGAGGAATAATGAAACAAATAACATCATTAATCAAAAATAAATGGCTAATGAAAACATTATCAACAGTAATTTTCATTATACTTATAATTTTAGCGTTTATTATTGTAAACAAAGTAGCATCAAATTCAAATCCAAAAATAGCTGACTTAACAAAAGGTAAACTATATACTTTATCAGAAAAAAGTAAAGAAATAATTAAAAATATAGATCAAAATGTAAAAATATATTTAATAGGATATGACGAAAATTCAACAGAATATATTTTAGGAAAACAATGTTAAGAATTAAATGATAAGATAAACTGTATAATTGTAAATTCAAATCAAAGGCCAGATTTAGTATTAAAATTTGGAGCAACATCAAATGGAAGAATAGTAGCAATAGAAGGACCAGACAAAAAATATAAAGTAATATCATCAATGGAAATGATAATTACTGATAATGAAGAGAATAAATCATATGATTTAACAGAAGAAAAATTAACAAATGCTATTCAATCAGTAACCGTTAATTATAAACCAAAAGTATATTTTACAACAGGATCAAACGAATATGGAATTGAAAGTGGAGAACTTCTAGAATTATTTGGACAATTTATAATAAATGATATTAATGAAGTAATAGAAATAAATTTACAAAATAAAGATTTGCCTGAAGACTGTGAATTATTAATAATCTCAAATCCTACAACAGACTTTAGTGACATAGAAACAGCAAGAATTCAAAAATATATTAAAAATGGAGGAAGCATCATGTGGATGCAAAATCCAAGTTTATTAAACACTAAAGAAGATGGAAAAAAAGATAATATAAATAAAGTTTTAGACGAATATGGAATAAGGTTTGGAAATGGAATAGTATGTGAAACAAATTCAAATCAATTAGTTGGAGGAAATCCAACAATGTTTTCAGCAATGCTAGTATATCATCCAATAGTAAAAGACATATATAGTAGCGGAAAAGTATACTTTTTTGGAACAACAAGAATTGAAAATAAGCCAGATGAAGAATTAAAGAAATTAAATGTAGATGTTAAAATTTTAGCAAAAACTACAAGTGAAGCATATTATAAGACAACAACAGACATTAATGTAGTAAATAGTGATACACCAAAGGGAACCTTTAATTTAGCAGAAGTAATAGAAAAAGATGTAGGAAATAATAAAAAATCTAGATTAGTAGCAATTGGCACAGCTAATTTTGTATCAGGACTACAATTAAAAATTGCAGGTCAAGAAAGCACAACGCCAATAGCACAATTATATAACAGAGAAATGGCATTAAGATCAGTAGCTTATTTAACAAATAGGCAACCATCAATAAAAATAAGAAAAAACAATGGAACAGTAACATTTTCTGCACCAGCAAGCTTTGCAAAAGGTGTAGTAGCAGTAATAATTCTAATATTACCAATGTCAATGATATTGGCAGGAATAATTATTCCAACAATTAGAAGAAAAAGAAAATAAGGTGATACTAATGAAAATTAGCAAAAAGCAAGTAATTAGAACAATATTAATTATATTAGGAATTCTATTAGTTATAATACTTGGACTATATGTTGGAGATGAAAAATCAAGATACTGGATAGAAAAAAACATACTAGGAACAAGTATAGAAGAAGAAGATTTGCCAAAGATAGAATATGAACAAGATAAAAATATAAAAGTAATTGCATATCAAGATTATGTAGCAACAATTTTAGAAAATCAGTTAAAAATATATAATAAAAATGGTAAATTAGAAACAGAAATATCAATAAATGTAACAAATCCAATTTTTGCAACAAATAAAAAATATTTATTGATAGGTGATTTAGAGAAAAATAATTTATATATGATATATAAAAATACTCTACAATGGGAAAAGAAGTTAGATGATGAAATAACAAGTCTTACAATAACAGAAAATGGAGCAGTAGGAGTAATTTTAACAAATAAAACATATAAATCAATAATATCTGTTTACAATATAACAGGAACAGAAGTATTCAAAATATATCTTTCGACAACACATGCAAACAAAATGACAATATCAAATGATATGAAATTTATGAGTTTTATAGAATTTAATTTTAGTGGAACAACAACAGAATCAAAGGTAAAAACAGTAGATGTTTCAAAAGTCAAAAATTCAGCTACAGATGCAATAATACATACATATTTACCAGAAAATGATGAAGTAATTGTAAATATAAAATATTATAAAGACAAACTAATAGTCTTAACAGATAATGCAGCATATTTATATCAAAATGGAAATAAAAATGAAATTTATAGATTTAATGATAGAACTAAATTTGCAGACATAAATTTAGATGGAAAGATATGTGTTGTTGAAGAAAGTCAAAAATCAATAATGAATAATGATTTCGAAATAAAAATATAGATCCAGAAACAAAGAAAGAAAATATAAATCAGTTAAAATCAACAATAAAAAACATAAATTGTTATGGAGATATAATAATAGCTGAAACAGGAAATGAAGCCAAAATAATAAATAAATTAGGATGGCTAATTAAAACTTTCAAAACATCTAGGAATATAAAGCAAATCAGTATGGCTCAAAACGTAGTAGCGATTATATATAAAAGTAAAATTGAAATATTATCAATATAGGAGAAAAAGTATGGTTATAGATCTTATAATAGTAGCAATATTAGTAATTTCGATACTAATAGGAATTAAAATTGGATTAATAAAAAGCTTAATAAATCTAGCTGCAATATTTTTATCAATAATAATAGCTATGACACTATGTAAGCCTGTAGCAAGTTTATTAATGAAAAATACTCAAATGGATGAAGCAATTCAATCAACAATTGTAAAAACAATATTGGGAGAAGATAAAACAAAAGAAAAGCAAGAAGATAAATCAAAAAATGATATTCAAAAATACATCGAACAAGCAGGAGAAACAATTGATAATGCTAAAAGAGGAATGGTAACTCAAACAGCACAGGAATTAACAAAGCAAATAATGATTGGAATATCTTTTATAGGACTTTATCTATTATCAAGTGTAATCATTTTTGTAATAAAACAAATATCAAACCTATTGACATCATTGCCAGTCATAAAACAATTTGATAAAATTGGAGGAGGAATAATTGGAGCAATAAATGCCATTATAATTGTATATATTGCCCTAGGTATAGTTAAAGTAGTTGGAGTTACAGTAAAAAATCCAACATTAATTAAAGAAGTAAATAATTCAATTATTACTAAAATAATATTTGACAAAAATCCAGTTGAAAGTATAATTACATCAATTAGTAAAAAATAATTTCTATAACAAGGTGGAAATATTAAATGAAAGATAAGAGAAAAAATAAATCATCAGAAAAAGAATATGATGAAATCGAGGTATATGTAAGAGATAACGAAAATACAAAATCTACAAAGAAAACCAAAAAGAAATCAAAACGAGATAAAAAAGAAGATAAAAAGAAAAACAAAAAACATACATTAAGAAAAGTTTTATTAACTCTATTGTTAATAATTATTGTTATAGGAATCATTTTCTTCATACATGTCCAAAAAAATGGTGGAGGATTAAAAGGAATTGTAACAACTGTAATAGGAAGTAGTGCAGAAAAGGAAAAAGAGCTACAAGATATTTATTTGTTAGTAATGGGAAAAAGCGAAAATATGACAGATACAATTATGGTAGTTAAATATTCTGCTAAAAACCAGTCAGCATCAATGCTATCAATTCCTAGAGACACATTTACAGGTGATGATGAAAAAAGAGCTAGAGCATCTGATAAAATTAATTCAAAATACATTAATGGTGGAGCACAAGACACATTAAAAGATGTTAATGAATTAACAGGATTAAATATAAGATACTATTTAATAGTTGATACAAAAGCATTGAGAGATCTTGTAGATGCAATTGGAGGAGTAGAATTCGATGTACCAATTGATATGGATTATGATGATGTAACACAAGCACTACACATTCATGTAAAAAAAGGTTTACAATTATTAAATGGAGAACAAGCAGAGGGAGTAGTAAGATTTAGACATAATAATAATTACACATCATACCCAGTATCTTATGGAGATAATGACTTAGGAAGAATGAGAACACAAAGAGAGTTCTTAAAAATATTATTAAAACAATTAATGAAACCAGCAAATATTACAAAAATTAATAATTTATTAAAGATTGCACAAGAAGAGGTAGAAACAAATATAGATTGGAATACAGCAAAGGGATATGTTCCATCATTATTTGGATTCAACACAAACAATTTGGTAACAAATGCATTACCTGGAGAAGCAAAATATGCAAATGGAGTTGCAGTATTTATAGCAAATCCAATCAAAACAAAAGAATTAATAAATACTATGTTTTTACAAGTTGTAAATAATACAGAACAAAATGAAGAAACAACTGACACAGATACAAATACAACAAAAAATAGTACAAAAAATGAAATAACAACAAGTTCAACGACATTAAAACCAAAATCAAGTATTTCATTACAATTGATAAATGGAACAGGTTCTAAAAAAAGATTTGAAGCAGCAAAAACTCAATTAAAAGCTCAAGGATATAAAATTCAAGGTGAGGCACAAACAACACCTATTGATAAAACTATAATTATAAATCGTAAAGATTTAAATACAGAGGATGTAGAAGCAGTAAAATCTTTACTAGGAACAGGCAAAATTGCAGTTGGTAAAACAAGTGAAAAAAATAGTATTACTATATTAATAGGAAAAGATTATTAGTAATTGTAGAATAATTGCAAATTTATGTATCTAAAAACAATTGAATATATAATAAAAATAAGCTATCATCAAGATAGCTTATTTTTATTAATACGTTTTCTTCTAAATTTGGCTTTTTTCTTTCTGATTTTTCTCATTTTAAATAAATATAAAATAAATATTATAATAATAATACATATTATCATCAAAATAATATTAGAAAATAGTGAAGATTCAACATCGCTATCAGCAATTAAATCAACAGAATATTTATCACTATCAACACTACATTCTAAATAACCAACAATATCACCTTTTTTTATAGGAGCCAAAACTTGTTTCATAACAATGTTTCTATTGACATCAATAATATAATCTTGTTTCACTAATATGAACAAATCATCTTTAGCAATTAATTTTAAATCTCTTGTTTTTGGAGTTCCATTAATAATTTTAGTAGTAGAAACTAGACTACCTTTATTTACTATTGTTTGATAATTATACTTATTAAAACCAAAATCAAATAATCTAGCACAATCATGTTCTCTAGATGAAGTAACATTTTTTATAGTCTCTGAACCGAGGATAACAGCAATTAATGTGCGATTATCTTTTTTAGCAGAAGCAATTATGCAATAACCAGCAGCATCAGTATAACCAGTTTTAAGTCCAATGGCATATTTATAAAATCCATAAGAATTCTTATTAATCAGATAATTAGTATTATCAAAGACTCTAGGCTCAGAATACAATTTAGAATATTCTGATGTTGGAGAAAGAGAATAATGAACTTTTTTTGTAATATTTGCTAGGTCAGGAAATTTCAAAGCATAATTTCCAATTAAACATAAATCATAAGCAGTTGAATAATGATTTTCGTTATGAACACCATTAGGATTTATAAAATGTGTGTTTTTACAACCAAGTTCAAGAGCCTTCGTATTCATCATATTTGAAAAAGTCTCTATATCTGAATCAAATTTTTTCTTCGCATCTAAAGAATCAGACATATCGTATTGATTAGAACAACCATTAGCAATGTATTGAGCTAAAATATACGCAGCATCATTAGCAGAAGGAATCATAAGTAAATTAAGTAATTGCTCTATAGTTAACTCTTCATTTGGAACTAATAAACCTGTTGAATATGTTTTAGGGATTTCGTGAATTGCATAATAACTAGCTTTCACAATATCAGTTAATTTACATTTTTCCATAGTTAAAATAGCAGTCATTGTTTTTGTTGTACTAGCCGGAAACATTTTTTCGTATGCGTTTTTTGTATATAAAATTTTATTAGTATTAACATCGTACAAAACAGCTGCTTTAGCATATACAGTAGGCTCATCATTCGTAGTAGTTAAGCTAGAGGTACCATAACTAAAAATAATAAAATTCGAAATAAATAATAATAAAATTAAAAAAACTGAAATTTTCTTTTTCAAAATAATCTCCATAAAATAAAATATTGTATCAATTATATATTAAGAAATTTAAAAATTAAAGGAGGACTATGAATAAAATCAAATCGTTTCTAGAAAAATTAAATATAAAGCAAAAAATTGGGCTCATTTTAGCAGTTTTATTAATAGTAATATTGGCGTTTATTTGGCTATTTAGCATTTATGGAAATGATCCACCCAAAAATGAAATGAAAAAATCACAAGAATCAAATAATGAGGTAGAGTTCAAATTAGGAATAAAGGAAAAAGAAAATAAAACAATAATGGTTGATATTTCTGGAGAAATAGTAACACCAGGAGTTGTAAAACTTCCAGAAGGGTCTAGAATAATTGATGCAATAACAGCAGCAGGAGGAAAAACAGAAGACGCAGATTTATCCAAAGTTAATTTAGCATATATACTTGATGATGGAGTACAACTATATATTCCAAGATATAATGAAAAACTAGAAAAAGAAATAGTACAAACTGAACCAGGAGTCGGAATCATACAAGAAGGAATAAACACAACATCTAAAAAAGATTCAAAAGTAAATATAAATACAGCCAATAAAGAGAAATTAGCGACATTACCAGGAATTGGAGAAGGAACTGCAGAAAAAATTATTGAATACAGGAGTAAAACAGGTAAATTTAAGGCAATTGATGAAATAAAGAAAATTCCTGGTATAGGAGAAAGTAAATTCAAATCATTGAAAGATAAAATAACGATAAAATAATAATGAAATATAATATTAAAATAAAATATCTTGAAAAAGTAAAAATATAATTGTAAAATGTCAAAAGAATACATAAGAAAGGAGACAAGAAGCATGAATTTACTAAAAAAAGGAATTGCTGAGTGCTTAGGAACATTAGTATTAGTTTTCATCGCATGTGGCGTAGGAGCTTTATTTGGTGGATCTAATTTAGTAGCAACAGCATTAGCATTTGGTTTATCAGTTGTTGCAATGGCATACTCTATTGGAAAAATATCTGGATGCCATATCAACCCAGCAGTCTCAGTAGCAATGTTAATTAATAAGAGAATAACATTGAAAGAATTTATTGTTTATATTGTATCTCAATTTATTGGTGCAATATTAGGTGCTGCATTATTATACGTAGTATTTAAACAATTTACTTTTAAAGGTTCTGAAATAATTAACGTTACAGGATTAGGAACAAACTCTTTTGGAGTTGTAGATGGTTCTGGAATTACTTTATTAGGTGCATTAATACTTGAAACAGTTCTAACATTCATTTTCTGTTACACAGTATTAGGAGCAACTTCTGAAGAAAAAGATTCATCTATAGCAGGATTAATTATAGGTCTTGCATTAACAGTAGTTCATTTATTAGGAATTACTTTTACAGGAACATCAGTAAACCCTGCTAGATCATTTGGACCTGCATTAGTAACTGCAATATCAGGAAATGGAACAGATGCATTAGCACAATCATGGTTATTCATTGTAGCCCCAATTTTAGGTGCAGTTATAGCAGGACTTGTATTTAAGTTCTTAAATACAACAAAAGAGAAAAATAAAAAGAAATAAAAATTAAATTTATAACAAAAGAAGACAATAAATTTAGAATGAACTATATATTCTAAATATTGTCTTTTTATTTTTTTTTATAGTATAATCTCAATGAAATCTAGAAAAAAGGAGGATAAAATATGTACGGATACGGATATAGCTATGGATATCCATCAAGTTATTCAGCAGCTGGAGCCTTATTAATGGGTACAATAATTACAACAATAATATTATCTATAATTGGAATAGTATGTGTAATATTGACAGCAATTGGACTTTGGAAAACATTCGAAAAATTAGGATTACCAGGATGGGAAGGATTACTTTTGGGACATAACTTAGTATGTTTATTTGAAAAAGCAGATATTCCAAAACAATATGTATTTTTCTACTACATCCCATATGTAGGATGGCTAGGAGCAAATATATACATGGGAATTCAATTAATGAAGAAATTTGGAAAAGGAGCTGGAATGGGTGTAGTTTTAGGATTATTCCCACCAATCGGATTCATGATTACAGGTTTCTCTAAAAACTATGTATATCAAGGCGCAAAAGTAGAAGCTCAAGCTGAAACAAAAGCTGAAACAACAAATACAGAAACAAATAAATAATAATAAAGAAGGGACATTTTTATAGCCCCTTCTTTTCATTTTGTAAAATAATTATTTAACTTCTGTCATCCAAAGTCCGTGTTTATTGCAATATGCATAAACTTTAGAACCAGGAACATAGCAAAATGTTGCTTTAGCAACATCTCCTGGATTTAAATAAACAACTTTTTCTCTTTTTCCTGGAATAGAAATTGAAATCCATTCAATATAATGATCATCTTCCATAACATGATTAACTGTTACATTAATCTTATCACCATCAATTACAACTTCTGGTTTATGTTTCTCAACAGCTGCATCAACTGTGTTAGGAACACATTCAACCATTAATTCACCACAACAAGTTAAAGAGTCACAATTATTTTTTAAAACTCTAACAGTTGTACCACATGAATTACATTTTTTTATAATATATTCTTCGTTCATATAAATACCTCCTTAATAATGTAGATAACATCTACTATAAAATTATAACAGAAAAATAATAATAACTCAAACAAAAGTAAAAAAATATTTCATAAGTATTGACATAATTTTAAAAAGGCCGTATAATAATTAAAGTTTAATACATCGCGGGGTGGAGCAGTTGGCAGCTCGTTGGGCTCATAACCCAAAGGTCGCAGGTTCGAGTCCTGCCCCCGCAACCAATAATATCAAGCATTTGCTAAATTTAAGCAAATGCTTTTTTTATGCAAATTTACCATTGTTGGTAACATTTTGGAAACACTTTATACAAAAAACAATTTAATAAATTAGTATAAAAACAAAGGTGACTTAATAATTCCAAAAAAGTAATTAATGTAGAATACAAAAAGAAGCTAAGATAAAATTTTCTAATTTTATCACTTGCAATCTTATCTCTGGAAGGTATATTATGAACATAATATTGATTTGTTATATTTGTATCTGCATGACATAGTTTTGCAGATACAGTAGGTATGTCCATATTATAGCTTGTAAGTAAAGTCGCATGAGTATGTTTTTATCCATGAGGAGAGCAGATAGATATAGATGGATTACGGATGAAATAATAAGGAATATTGATATAAAATGGTGTAAAATAGATACATTCAACAAAAGTATTGATGAAGTTTATGCAGAAGTAAAAGAGTTATTAAATTTAGACAAATCGTTAAAAGATGTCTATGAAAGAATATAAAATAAAAAGGAGAGAAAAAAATGGAGATTGAAAGAAAATTCAAAGTAAAGTATATTCCTAATAAAATTGAGGAATGTGAAAAAGAAGAAATTGAACAAGGTTACTTATGTATAAAACCAACAGTAAGAATACGAAAGAATGACAATGAATATACATTAAACTATAAATGGAAAGATAAAAATGTAATTGAGCAAAAGGCTATTCAAAATATTGAATATGAAATGCCATTAACTAAAGAAAACTATGAGCATTTATTTCAAAAAGTTGATAATCATATGATAATAAAGACTAGATATAGAGTGCCAATAGATGAAAAATTAATAGCAGAAATTGATGTGTTTCATGGAAATTTGGAAGGATTGATTTTTGCAGAAGTTGAATTTCCAGATATTGAAAGTTCGGAAAATTTTGTTAGGCCAGATTGGATTGGAGAAGATATATCTTTTGATAAAAGATATGATAATACTCTTTTATCTAAGATAGATAAATATGAAGAAAAATATTTTGAATGATAATATAATAATGGAGAAGATTATGGAAAAAATTAAAGGAATATATTGATTTAAAAGAAGAAAGAATAAGGAGAGAATATAAGAGATTAAGAACAGACTCACCATATATTGATAGAAAAGCAGATTATTTAATAACGATGGAACAAGTGGCTGAAAAAATAAGAAAGAAGGATGCAAAAAAGAAAAGATTAGAAACACTATATGAAAAATTAGATTTATACATAGAGAGTGAAATTACTAAAGTAAAAAGTAGAAAAGAAAAAATACAAGAGGGAAGATAAATGAAGAAAAATAGAGCTTCAGCAATAATTCCATATAAGGATGGTTTAATTGTTATTAAAAGAATAAAAGGAGATAATGAAAATAGGGAAGAATACTATACAATTCCAGGAGGAGGACAAGAAGAAGGAGAAAGTATAGAAGAAGCAACATTAAGAGAAATTCGAGAAGAATTAGGCATAAAAGTTGAATTAACAGATAAATGTTATGAATTAGAAAGTCAAGGAAGAAAGCAGTATTTTTTTGTTGCAAAATATAAATCAGGAAAAATTGGAAGTGGAAATGGTGAAGAAATGATTAATATTAATTATGAAAGATATGGATTATATATTCCTGAAATAATAGAATTGAATAAAATTAAACATATAAAATTATTACCAAAGGAGATAAAAGATATAATAATATCTGATTTTAATGACATATTTAAAAATGAGATATCTAAATAATTTAATTTAATAAAATGGAGGAACCCAGCGCATCAAAGTCCGATGCGCTGGGTTATTCTTAAATCTTAGTAATCCTTACGGTATTTCTACCATGACCCTGATTTAAGTTATCTGGAATCATGATAGAAATCATGGCAGGCTCATCAGGGAGCCTTAAAGTAATTATTTCTGAATCTTCAGACTCTTCAGGATCAAACATGATAGGCACGTCCATTAATGGACGCTCCTCATCATCCACATCCCATAAAGGTCTGACCTGCAGATATAGGCCAATGAAGTCCTGCTGGTCATCAAATGAAAACCGCAGTTTGATATTCCCGCCGATTTGATCCGGATAAACCGTAATCTCAGCCGATTTGTTTGCTGGATCTGCAAACAAATCGACAACCAAGGAATTTTCCGAATCCTCAGCAATGGGTAAAGATACACCAGTATCATCCCCATCTTTGGGATAGGCTAAGAATTCTGACTTCCGAGCTCCAAGAAAAAACATAAAGATACCTCCTTTAAAATTTATTATAACTATTATTATATAACAAAATATATAAAAAATCAACTAAAAGTTTAAAAAGGCAAAACGTATGAACTAAACAAATGTTGACTTATAAGATAAAAAATGATAAAATTTAAAAACGATTATCATTTTAAAATAATGTATGGAGGAATAAAATGAATAAGTATAATACAAAACAACAAGAGCTAATTTTAAATTATTTAAAACAAAATCATGAAAAAGACCTATCTGCACAAATGATAGTTAACTACATAATTAAAAAGAATAAGCAATGTAGCCAAACTACCGTATATAGGCAATTAAAAAAATTAGTAGAAGCAGGCATTGTAGATAAGTATTATATTGATAATAATTCTGTAAGTAGTTATTACAAATACATTAAAGACGACAAATGTAAAGAACATATCCACTTTAGGTGTGAAAAATGTGGAAAAACACTACATTTAGAAGATAATGAATTTGAAAAAATCGAAGATTCAATAGAAAAAGAATATAAAATAAAATTAGATCCAAGCAAAACTATATTATATGGAAAATGTAATGAGTGTATTTAATAAATAGGGGGAAACAATGAGAGTATCTTTTTTAGGAAAGGGTGGAAGTGGAAAAACAACATTATCTACTTCATTTATAAAATTTTTAGAAAATAAGGATGAAAAAGTATTAGCAATAGATGCCGATATAAATGTGCATCTAGGACAAAGTTTAAATATGGAAACTAAATATTTAGGAGATGATTTTGAAGAAATTTCAAAATATTTAGAAAGAAATAATAAAATAATTATAGGAACAACACCACCAACAAATGATAGTATATTTATTAAACCATCACTTGATGATGAATTTTTTAAGAAATTTGCAACATACAAAATGAAAATTTAGCATTACTAACAGTTGGAACATATACTGATAAAAATGTAGGATATGCTTGTTATCACAGCCAATTAGGGAGTGCAGTTTTGATATATAATCGCTTATTAGATAATGATAAATTAACAGTAATAACTGACTCAACAGCTGGAGTTGATAGTGTTGGAACAAGTATGTTCTGTGTTTCAGACATTAATGTTTTTGTTGTAGAACCAACAAAGAAAAGTATTGATGTATATAAGGATTTTGTAGAAATAACAAAAAAATATAAAATAAATAATTATGTAATAGGAAATAAGGTTAGAAATCAAGATGATATAGAATTTATCAAATCACAAATAGATGAAAAGAATATTTTAGGGTTTGTCAAAGATTCAGAATATCTAAGAAAATATGAACAAGGACATGAAGAAGAATTTAATAACTTTGTTTTAGACAATAATGAAATAAATAAAAAGATATTTGAGCTATTAAAATCAACAAAAAAAGACTGGAATAATTATTATGAGATTCAAAAACAGGTATATAAAGATGATTGTGGTGAATGGTATAGTCAATTTTATAATAAAGATTTAACAGAATACATTGATCCAGAATTCAATTATGAGGAAGTGATAAGATGTTTAAATTTACACCAAAATTAAATCAAGAGACAAGGGATATAATTGAAAACAAAGAAAAATTAAAAGAATTAGCTAATTGCTATGGATCCCCATTAAATATATTGTTTCCAAATGTAATGGATAAGAATATAAGTAATTTTAAAGAGACACTAAAAAAACATCACCTTTCTGGAAAAATATATTATGCACATAAATGTAACAAATCAAATTCGTTTTTAAAGCAAGCACTACAAAATCAGATAAATGTTGATGTAGCTTCATTAGAAGAATTAAAATCAGCATTATCAAATGGATTTACAGGAGATAGAATCGAAGCAACAGGACCTAAAAATGATGAATTTATTATTTTAGGAATAAGACATAACATTGTTTTTAATGTAGACAACTTAGAAGAAATAAAGAAAATTAATTATTTCAAAGAAAAGATTCAAACAAAAAACAAAATAAGAATTTTATTAAGATTAAACGGATTTAAGTCAGAAGAAACTAAAATTATAAACAGAAACAGTAGATTTGGAACTCCAAAAAGTCAAGTAAATAAATTGATAGAATACGTTCAAGAAAACGATGAAAATCTAGAAATAATAGGTATATCATTTCATTTAGACACAGTAAATGTAAAAGAAAAAATATTAGCAATAGAAAATTGTATTGAAATATTTGAAGAAATGTTTGAACAAGGACTAAATCCTTATGTTTTAGATATAGGTGGAGGATTTAAAGTAAATTATATAGAAAGCAAAGAAGAATGGAATGAAAGCATAAGTGAATTAAAGGAATCAATATTATCAGGAAAAAATGATTTAACATGGAATAATACATCTTTTGGATTAAGAGCTGAAAAAGGAGTATTAAAAGGAATTTTAAATATTCATGATTATTACAATGAGATAACCGGAAACCAATTATTAGATGAAATATTATCAAGTAGATTAACTAAATTTCAAAACAGAGAAATAGGAGAAATATTGAGTGAAAATATGATTGAACTATATATTGAGCCAGGTTGCAGTCTTTTAGATGGAGCAGGGATAAACATAGCAAAAGTGAATTTTGTAAAAGAAAATGAAAACGGAGATTATTTAGTCGGATTAGATATGAAAAGATCCGATTTATTAATTGGAGAACAAGAAATGTTTGTTGACCCAATATTAATAAGTGATTCCAAAGAAGAGAGCAACGGAAAAGGAGTCTTCTTTATAGGAAATCTTTGTATGGAAAATGACATTATTTTTAAAAGAAAAATATTTACAGATAAAATACCACAAAGTGGAGATTTAGTAGTTTTTGCAAATACTGCAGGATATTTTATGGATTTTGAACAGTCACATACAATAAAGCAGAAAATTGCAACAAAGGTAGTAGCTACTTTTGAAAATGGAAAAACAATTTTCTATATGGATGAAAATTATGAACCATTGAAATGCTCAAAGGAGGAATAAGCAAGTGTTATATAAGAGTGTAACAGAATTAATAGGAAACACACCATTAATCGAAATAAGCAAAGAAATAACAAAATTAAAAAATATCAATGTATATGCTAAATGCGAATTATATAATCCATTTGGTTCGCTAAAAGACAGAGCAGGATACGCAATGCTTAAAGATGAGATTCAAAAATTAAAAGAAAATAATATGACAGTAATCGAATCATCAAGTGGAAACACAGCTAAAGCAATACAAATTATATGCAGTATGAATGGAATTCCATTTAAAACTGTTACTAACAGAATAAAAATACCAGAAACAAAGGAAGTTTTGAAAGTAGCTGGTGCAGAAATAGAAGAATTACCAGGACTATCAGAATGCCCAGATCCAACAGACCCAAATGACCCAGTTGCATATATTGAAAGAATTGTATCTGAAAATCCTAATAAGTACTATCACACAAATCAATATACAAATTTAAAAAATCCTAAAGTACACTATGAGCATACAGGTAAAGAAATATATGATGATCTTGGAAAAGTAGATTATTTTTTTGGAACGCTTGGAACAACTGGATCTTCAAGAGGAACAATTGAGTATCTATTAGAAAAAAATAAAAATTTAAAAAAGATTGGGATAATTGCAGAAAAAGGAGCCACAATTCCAGGAATAAGAAATAAAGACGAAATGTACGAAGTAGGAATATTTAATAAATCATTATATGATGAAATAGTATTAGTTAATTCCGATGAAGCCATTGAAGAAATGCTAGTCCTTAATAGAAAATGTGGAATTTTAGGAGGGCCTACCAGTGGAGCAGCATTTAAAGGAACACTAAAATATTTAAGAGAAATAGATGACAAGTTAAAAGAACCAGCAAATGCAGTGTTTATAGCATGTGACAGAATGGAATGGTACATGTCATATATTAAGAAAAGAAGACCAGAAATATTTGATTCAGAAATAAAGAGAGAAACGATTCGAACATTAACAGAAGAAGATATGAAATATGCTAAAACAATAGATGTTAATAATGCAGAAGAATGGATTGAAAAAAACAATCCAATAATAATTGACTTAAGGGGAAATTTAGCTTATAAAAATGGACACATAGCAAATGCTATCAATATTACAGATATCTTTTTTGAAGATTTAGTAGATAATGGTACGCCATTTTCAAAAGAAAACACAGTACTATTAGTATGTAGTATAGGGGATAAGTCAAAGAAATTTAGTAGTTTATTGAATAAAAAAGGAATGAATGTATACAGCTTAGAAAATGGAATGACAGCTTGGAGAGAAAATTCACTTCCAGTAAAAAGGAGTCTTAGAGAAGGAATAGTATAATGAAGACAAATGATTGTGAGATCAATGTAAATAATATAAGCAAAGAAAAAATAAGACAAATGGAAGAATTAAAAAAAGATTTTCCAATATTAAATTCGAATATTGTTTATTTAGATAGTGCAGCAACATCACAAAAGCCAAAGCAAGTTATAGATGAAATTAATAAATATTATTTAGAATATTGTTCAAATATAGGCAGAGGGAATTATGATTGGGCAAGAAAAGCAAATAAAAAAGTAGAAGAAACAAGAAAAAAAGTTGCAAAATTTATTAATGCTAAAGAAAATGAAATAATATTTACGTCAGGAGCAACTGACAGTTCAAATTTGATTGCATATTCATACATGTTAAATAATTTACAAAATAATGATGAAATAATGCTTTGTAAAGAAGATCATAAATCAACAATTCTTCCTTGGATGAATTTGATAAACATATTAAACAAATTCAAAATTAATATAAAAGAAAAAGAAATATTGATTGATGTTGAAGGAGATTACATAGAAGATAATTTGATCTCTAAAATAAATGAAAAAACAAAAATAGTGGTCTTAAGCCATATTCACAATGTATATGGTTTAGAAATGGAAATAGAAGAAATTATACCTAGAATTAGAATAAAAAATCCAAACTGCAAAATAGTATTGGACTGTAGCCAAAGCGTAGGACATATCAATATAGATGTAAAAAAACTTGATGTAGATTTTGCATATTTTTCAGGCCATAAAATGTTTGCAGAAACAGGAATAGGCGTATGCTATATTAAAAGTGAGAATATAAAAGAAATGAAAGCTTATAAAGTAGGCGGAGGTAAAGGGAAAGAAAGAATATCAACAAATAAAGCTTCGGAAGTACTAGAATCAGGAACACAAAATATATCAGGTATAATCTCACTAGGTTCAGCAATTGATTATATAAATAAAATAGGGATTGAAGATATTGAAAAATATATGTTATACTTAACTAGATATTTATATGAACAGTTGAAATTAATCCCTAATATAGAATTCTCAAAAGGTATAGACAAACGTAGTTGTATAATAGGATATGGAATTATAACATTTAAAATGGAAGGAATAGATAGTTCTGAATTAGGAGAAATTTTAAGCGATTATGGAATATATGTAAGAACTGGAGACTTTTGTAAAAGTGGAAAATCAGATGACGCAATAAGAGTGAGTTTACACGTATATAATAACAAAAAGGATATTGATAAGTTAATAAACATTATAAAATACATTTTGTCAGAGCTATAAAACACAAGTTCTTGGGATTCGAGTGTTCCAGGAACTTATTACTTTTTGAATAAAATGTGAATTCTAGATGATTGTTAAATCAAAAATATTGACTATACAACATTAATTGCATACAATTAGAATGTGGTAGAAAAGAGGTTAAAAATGGAACAATATGATTCATTGAAATTGAGTAATCAAGTATGTTTTCCTTTATATTTAGCATCAAAGGAAATTATTAGAAAATATAATAAATTTTTAAAAGAATTAGATTTAACATACACACAATATATTACAATGATGGTAATGTGGGAAGTAGAAAAGGAAAATGTTAAAGATTTAGGAGAAAAGCTATATCTGGATTCAGGAACACTAACACCACTTTTGAGAAAATTAGAACATAAAGGATATATAAAACGAGAAAAATCAAAAGAGGATGAACGAAATCTATCAATAACATTAACAAATGAAGGTAAGGCATTAAAGGAAAAGGCTAAAAATATACCAATTGAAATGATGAAATGTATAAATCTGCCATTAGAAGAATTAATAAATCTAAAAGATATATTAAATAAAATTATTGGAGAAAAATAATGAATATATACGATTATAAAGTAGAGAAGCCAAATGGTGAATATTTAAATTTAAAAGATTTAAAAGGAAAAGTTATTTTAATAGTAAATACTGCAACAGGCTGTGGATTTACACCACAATATAAAGAATTAGAAGAAATGTATGAAAAATTTCATGATAAAGGTTTGGAAATAATTGATATACCATGTAATCAATTTGCAGGACAAACACCAGGAACAGATGAAGAAATACATGAATTTTGTACATTAAAATATAAAACAAAATTTGAACAAATGAAAAAATCAGATGTAAATGGCGAAAATGCAATCGAATTATTTAAATATTTAAAAACTCAAAAAGGATTTAAAGGGTTTGGAAATGGACCAAAAGCATTAGCGATGTCAGTAATGCTAAAATCAATTGACAAAGATTATAAAAATAATCCAGAAATTAAATGGAATTTTACAAAATTTTTAGTAGATAGAAACGGAAATGTTGTAGAAAGATTTGAACCAACTCATAACATGAAAGATGTGATGTCAAAAGTAGAAAGATTAATAGTAGGTGAATAAATGGAAGAATTTGATATAGTTATTGTAGGTGCTGGAACAGCAGGTATGACAGCAGGAATATATGCAACAAGAGCAAATAAAAAAACATTGATTCTTGAGGGAAAAAATTATGGTGGTCAAATAATAAACACACCAGATATTGAAAATTTTCCTGCACTAAATCATATTTCAGGAATAGAATATGCAACAAATCTATATAATCAAGTCAAAGAATTAGGTGTAACATATAAGAGAGAAGAAGTTCAAAACATAACTAAAGATAGATTAGTTACCACAAACAAAAATCAATATCAAGCAAAAGCAATTATAATTGCAACAGGAACACAAAATAGAAAACTTGGATTAGAAGGAGAAGATGCACTAGTAGGTAGAGGTATTTCATATTGTGCAACATGTGATGGAAGATTTTATAAAGGAAAAAATGTTGCTGTAATAGGTGGTGGAAACACAGCAATTGAAGATGCAATTTATTTATCAGATTTAGCAGAAAAGGTATATTTGATTCATAGAAGAGAAGGATTCAGAGCAGATCAAAAAGCTATAGAAATTCTAAAGTCAAAGAAAAACGTCGAATTTATTTTAAATAATAAACCACATAAATTAATTGCAGAAAATAAACTTACAGGATTAGAAATAATAAATAACGAAAATGAAATAACAAAGATTGATATTTCAGGGCTATTTATTGCAATTGGACAAATACCAAATACAGAAATATTTAAAGGATTTATAGATTTAAATGAATCAGGTTATATAAAATCAGAAGATGGAGTCCATACAAATATTGAAAAGATATATGTAGCAGGAGATGTCAGAGAAAAAGAACTAAGACAATTAATAACAGCAGCTTCAGATGGAGCAATTGCAGCAAATACTGCAATTTCAGAAATTCAATAAAACAAAAAATAAAAAAACATTTTGCATTAATGTAATGTGAAATGTTTTTTATTTTTATATAATCAAGAATTATCAAGAAAAACAGAGAATAAAGAAAGAAAAAAGGACATAAAAATTCTTGAAGAAAAGAAACACCTATGGTATAAAAATACTATGGGAAAGAAAATAATAATAACAGAAAAGCCATCAGTAGCAATGGAATTTGCAAAGGTGGTATCTAATAATTTTACAAGAAGAGATGGATATTTAGAATCAGAAGAATGGATAATAACATGGTGCGTAGGACATTTGGTAACAATGAGTTATCCAGAAAAATATAATGAACAATTAAAATATTGGAGAATAGAAACATTACCATTTATACCAAAAGATTGGAAATATGAAATAATACCACAAGTTGAAAAACAATTTAATATAATAAAATCATTAATGACAAGAGACGACATAGAAGAAATATATAATGCAGGAGACTCTGGAAGAGAAGGAGAATATATTCAAAGACTAGTTTTAATGATGGTGAAACCAGATCCAAAGATTAAAATAAAAAGAGTATGGATAGATTCACAAACAGAAGAAGAAATAAGAAGAGGAATAAAAGAAGCAAAAGATTCAAGCGAATATGATAGTCTATCAGACAGTGCATATTTAAGAGCAAAAGAAGATTATTTAATAGGTATTAACTTTTCAAGAATGTTAACTTTAATGTATGGACAGAATTTGTCAAATAAGTTAAAAACAGATAAATCAATTATATCAATAGGAAGAGTAATGACTTGTGTGTTGGGAATGGTCGTTAATAAAGAAAGAGAAATAAGAAATTTTGTAAAAACACCATATTATAAAATTCAAGCAACATTAAAAGAATTTCAAGCTGAGTGGAAAGTATCAGAAACGTCAAGATATAATGAAAGCCCTAAATTATATAATGACACAGGATTTAAAGAAGAAAATGAAGCTAAGAAATTGATTCTAGAACTGCAAGGAAAAGAAGCAATAATTGAAGAAATAAAAAAATCTAAAGTTAAAGAATCAGCCCCATTATTATTTAATTTAGCAGAATTACAAAATGAATGTAGTAAGAAATTTAAAATATCCCCTGATAGAGCACTGGAAATAGCACAAAATTTATATGAAAAGAAATTAATAACATATCCAAGAACAGATGCCAGAGTTTTATCGACTGCAATAGCAAAAGTAATATCAAAAAATCTAAATAATTTAGTAAAAAACTACAAAGATGAAGAAATACAATCAATTCTAAAAGAAATGTCTGAAAACAAATATGTTGGCAAACTAGAAAAAACTAAATATGTAAATGATAAAAAAATAACAGATCATTATGCAATAATTCCCACAGGACAAGGCTTTGAAAACTATGAAAAATTATCAGAATTAGAGCAACAAACATTAAAGCTAATAACAAAAAGGTTTTTAGCAATATTCTATCCACCAGCAGAATTCAATAAATTAAATATAGTGATAGATATTGATAAAGAAAAATTTACATCAAGTGATAAAATTTGTATAGCTCAAGGATATCAAAAGATATTAAAAAACAAAGAACTTGATGAAGAAGAGAAGCCATTAACAAAGATAACCTATAAAAAAGGCGATAAACTAGAAGTTGAAAATTACGAAATAAAAAACAGCGAAACAACACCACCAACTAGATATAATTCTGGAAGTATAATATTAGCAATGGAAAATGCCGGTAAACTAATAGAAGACGAAGAACTAAGAGAACAAATAAAAGGTGCTGGAATAGGAACAAGTGCAACAAGGGCAGAAATTATAAAGAAGCTAGAAAAAATAGACTATATACAAATAAATAATAAAACACAAATAGTAACACCAACACAAAAAGGCGAAGCAATATTTGATATTGTTAGAATGTCAATGCAAGATATGTTAAATCCAAAACTAACTGCAAGTTGGGAAAAGGGATTAGATTTAGTAGCGAAAAAAGAAATAAAGCCAGAAGAATTTATGACAAAATTAGAAAGTTATATAAAAGAGAAATTTAATAGATTAATTAAAATGATATAAAACTCAATAATATCAACAAAAATGGCTATAGCAAAAAGATTGAATTTGCAAAAAAAACAATAATGTAGTATAATAGAGCAAGAGCCAAAAAATGGAGGTAATTAATATTTTAAGAGTTAAGAAATTAGCTGTTGGTCTAAGAAAATCAATTAAATTAGCTTCAATAGCCATATTAGCAGCTGTTGTCATATTAAGTATTTTACAAATTGCATATAGCCAAACATATGAAGTAAGTCTTAATGGCAAAGTTATAGGTTATACAAGAGATAAAGTGGTTTTACAAAAAAGAATTAATGATTATATAAATACTGGAAATGGTGATGATGTAGCATTCGTTGAAGTAGATGCATTACCAACATACAAAGCAGTATTATTAAAAAGAAATATTAAAACAAACGACGAAGACATTTTAAATAAAGTAGTGGAATCAGGAATTGCATATTATAAGTATTATGCAATAACAGTTGATAATCAAGAAAAAGCATATTTAAAAACATTTGGAGATGCAGAAAAAGTTATACAAGAATTAAAAAACAAGAAAAGTACAAACGCAGATTCTTTGGGAATAATTGAAAAATATGCTAAAAAACAAGTAGCAGAAAAGGAAATAGAAACACAAGTTTCACAATCTCAAACAAAATTAGCTGATAATACAGGGACAAGTGATGTACCAGTAGACAGTGATGGAGATAGTGATGAGTTACCAGATGTAAAAGAATTAACAGAAGTTAAGTTAGCATCAGTTGACGATAGTATAAATCAATTATATGTTCAGCCAAGATCAACTTCGAGATCAGCAAAAAATGCAAGAACATCAAGTACAGGCTCAACATCGTCAACATACGAACAACGTGCAAAAGTGGTTGACAATTCACAAGTCGGCGTAAAAACTGATTTAGGAGTAACTTTAATAAAACCAATCGATTCAGGATATACAATCACATCAAGGTTTGGATGGAGATCAAGGGATAATCACCCAGGATTAGACGTTGCAGCACCAAAAGGAACAGCGATAAAAGCCGCAGCAGGTGGTACTGTAATATTTGCAGGATCAGGTTCACCATATGGTGGATATGGAAACATTGTTGTAATTCAATCAAATTCATCAACAGCAATCAGATATGCTCACTGTAGTAAAATTTATGTAAGAAAAGGTGAAGTTGTTGAACAAGGACAAGTAATTGCAGCAGTTGGGTCAACAGGTATTTCAACAGGTAACCATCTACATTTCGAAATAAGATATAATGGTAAAAAGATAGATCCACAAAAATATGTATATTAATAAAATAAACTATTGACATCATTTTGTAAAAATGTTATACTACAATAAGTATTTTTATACGGAAAAAAGAAATCTAGAGGGCTAATAGATGTTAAATTTCGTAATGATGAGAAGTTTATAAATTTAAAAAGAGGTAATATCAAATGGTAATTTGGTTTACCTTTTTTTGCCGTGTATGGTTTCATAGCCATTTTTTCTGTATTTTAAATGATTGTAATTAAGAAGAATTACTTAGGTAAGTTTCACTTTTTTTGATAAAAGGGGGGCAGTTTTTATCAAAAAAATGAAATTGAACTATGATAAGAAGAACTTAATTATAATAATAACAAAAAAATCTTTCTGCTTAAAAAATAAGAGGAGGTACACCTTTGTTAAAGTTAAAGGATGTAAAACACGAAAAAACTACTAGAAAATCTTTTTCAAAAATCGACAATTTTATTGAAATGCCAAACTTAGTAAAAGTACAAAAAGATTCATATAACTGGTTTTTGAAAGAAGGACTTGGTGAAGTATTAAAAGAAGTATCACCAATAACAGATTTTACAGAAAATCTAGTATTAGATTTTATTGATTACCACATGGATGAAAAATCAAAATACACAGTAGAAGAAGCAAAAGAGAGAGATGCAACATATTCAAAGAAATTGCATGTAAAAGTAAGATTATTTAATCGTGAATCAGGAGAAATCAAAGAACAAGAGATCTATCTTGGAGATTTCCCAATAATGACAGAAACAGGAACATTCGTAATTAATGGAGCTGAGAGAGTTGTAGTAAGCCAGTTAGTTCGTTCACCAAGCTGTTATTATGCAAGTACTTTTGATAACAAAAAAGGAAAGAATTTATTATCAGCAACAGTAATGCCATTAAGAGGTGCATGGTTAGAATATGAGTCAGACAACAATGACATTACATATGTAAGAGTTGATAGAACAAGAAAATTACCTATAACAACATTAATTAGAGCATTAGGTATAGAACAAGATAGCCAAATTTTAGAGATATTTGGTGAAGAAAATCTATTAAAATTAACATTAGAAAAAGATGTAACAAAAACTCAAGAAGAAGCTTTAATTGAAATTTATAAAAAATTAAGACCTGGCGAATTGCCAACGATTGAAGCAGCCAAAACATTGTTTGATAGATTATTCTTTGATCCAAAGAGATATGATTTAGCAAAAGTCGGAAGACACAAATTCAATATGAAATTGAGCCTTGCAACGAGAATTACAAACCAAGAAGCCTTTGAAGATATCATGGACTTACAAACTGGTGAAGTACTTGTTGAAAAAGGACAAATAATTTCAGCAGAAATAGCAAATCAAATTCAAAATTCAGGAATTAATACAGTAGCTGTAAAAGTTAAAGACAGTAAAGTAATAATTATAGGTAACGGAACAGTTGATATCCACAATTTCGTAGAAGAAAGTGATTTAGGAGATTTAAAATTCAAAGAGTATGTAAATTATTCATTATTAAAATCAATAATTGAAAATACTGATAAAGATAAATTATATGAAGCATTAAAAGAAAATTATGATGAATTATTACCTAGACACATAACAAACGAAGATATATTCGCATCAATAAGCTATTTCTTAAATTTAGACCATAAATTAGGAAAAATCGATGATATCGATCATTTAGGAAACAGAAGAGTTAGATGCGTAGGTGAATTATTACAAAATCAATTCAGAATTGGTTTAGCAAGACTTGAAAGAGTTGTAAGAGAAAGAATGACAGTTCAAGACTTAGACTCAATTACACCACAAGCATTAATAAACACAAAACCAATTTCATCAGCAATTAGAGAATTCTTTGGAAGTTCACAATTGTCACAATTTATGGATCAAACAAACCCATTATCAGAATTAGCACATAAAAGAAGAATTTCAGCATTAGGACCAGGTGGTTTGACAAGAGAGAGAGCAGGATTCGAAGTACGTGATATTCACTATACACACTATGGAAGATTATGCCCAATTGAATCACCAGAAGGACCAAACATTGGATTAATTTCAGCATTAGCAATATTTGCAAGAATTAATGAATATGGATTTATCGAAGCACCATATAGAAAAGTAGACCATGAAACAGGAAAAATAACAGATCAAGTTGATTACTTAACAGCAGACGAAGAAGATAAATATATAATGGCTCAGGCAACAGAACCAATTGATAAAGATGGAAGATTCGTTAATAAAGTAATTAAAGTAAGAAAAGTAACAGAATATCAACAAGTACCAGCAGAAATGGTTGATTACGTTGAAGTATCTCCACAAGAAATAGCTTCAATCGCAGCAACAATGATACCATTCATGGAACATGATGACGTTAAAAGAACGTTAATGGGTTCAAACATGCAAAGCCAAGCAGTTCCATTATTAAAGACAGAAGCACCAATAGTTGCAACAGGTATGGAATATAGAGCTGCAGTTGACTCAGGTATCACAATTTTAGCTAAAAATAAGGGAATTGTTGAAAAAGTAACAGCAGAAAGAATTGACATTAGAAATGAACATGGTGACCTTGATACATATAAATTATTGAAATTTAAAAGAACAAATGGTGGTACATGTTTCAACCAAAGACCAATAGTACAAGTTGGAGAAAGAGTAGAAGCAGGCGAAACAATTGCAGACGGACCATCAACAAATAATGGAGAAATGTCATTAGGAAAAAATGCATTAATAGCCATTACAACATGGGAAGGATATAACTTTGAGGACGCTGTATTAATAAGCGAAAGATTAGTTAAAGAAGATGTATTTACATCAATTCATATTGAAGAATATAACTGCGAATGTAGAGATACAAAATTAGGACCAGAAGAAATAACAAGAGATATTCCTAATTTAGGAGAAGATACATTAAAAGATCTAGACGAAAGTGGAATCATTAGAATAGGTGCAGAAGTAAGACCAGGAGACATTCTTGTAGGTAAAGTTACACCAAAAGGTGAAACAGAGCTAACAGCAGAAGAAAGACTATTAAGAGCCATATTTGGAGAAAAAACTAGAGAAGTAAGAGACACATCATTAAGAGTACCACATGGTGAAGCAGGAACAATCGTAGATGTTAAGATATTTACAAGAGAAAATTCAGACGAATTAGGACCTGGAGTAAATCAAATAATCAGAGTATATATCGCAACAAAGAGAAAAATTTCAGTTGGTGATAAAATGTCTGGACGTCACGGAAATAAAGGTGTTGTATCAAGAATAATGAGAGAAGAGGATATGCCTTTCTTACCAGACGGTACACCAGTTGATATATTATTAAACCCAATGGGTATTCCATCTCGTATGAACTTAGGACAAGTATTAGAAGTACACTTAGGTATGGCAGCAAGAGCATTAGGATGGAAAGTTGAAACACCAGTATTTGATGGAGCAAGCTTCGAACAAATTGGTGATATGCTAGAACAAGCAGGATTAAGTAGAGATGGTAAAACAGTTCTATATGATGGTAGAACAGGTGATCCATTTGAACATCCAGTAACAGTTGGAGTAATGTATATGTTAAAATTACACCACTTAGTAGATGATAAAATTCATGCTCGTTCAACAGGACCATATTCACTAGTAACACAACAACCTCTAGGAGGTAAAGCACAATTCGGTGGACAAAGATTTGGTGAAATGGAAGTTTGGGCACTTGAAGCTTATGGTGCAGCATACACATTACAAGAAATGATTACAACAAAATCAGATGATGTTGTTGGACGTGTAAAGACTTATGAAGCAATCGTAAAAGGAGAAAATATTCCAAAACCAGGAATTCCAGAAGGATTCAAAGTATTAGTAAAAGAATTACAAGCATTAGGACTAGATATTAAGCTATATACTAATAAAGGAAATGAAATTGAACTAAAAGAAGATATTGATGATGGAATTGATTTTAATTCAATAACAGATTCAAAAAACAATAATAACATTTCCACACAAGATGAAAAAGAATTATCAGAAGGATTTTCAACAGTCGATGTAGACTCTGAATATACTGATGACGAGGAATCAAGTGATGAATTGTTTGATGATTTAACAGATGATTTTGAAGATAACTTATTATCAGATGACAGTGACGGATACGAAGAAGAAGATGAAGGCTTTGATGATAATATATAAGACTAAAATTAAATAGTTTGAAAAGATTGAGCTCTGACATATATTATAGATTGTACAGCAGTGTAAAAAGAGCTTAATCTAAGTAAAACACCAAATAACTATAGGGGGCTATTTAGTGGAAGAGTTAGAAAACTTAAGTCAAATAAAAATAGATTTAGCATCTGATGAAGATATCAGAATGTGGTCAAGAGGCGAAGTAAAAAAGCCAGAAACTATTAACTACAGAACATTAAAACCAGAAAAAGATGGTCTATTCTGCGAAAGAATATTTGGACCAGTAAAAGATTGGGAATGTCATTGTGGAAAATATAAAAAAATAAGATTTAAAGGTGTAGTTTGCGATAGATGTGGCGTTGAAGTAACAAAGTCAAAAGTAAGACGTGAAAGAATGGGACATATAGAACTAGCAGCACCAGTAGCACACATTTGGTACTTCAAAGGAATACCAAATAGAATTGCATTAGTTTTGGACATTTCACCAAAAGATGTTGAAAAAATAGTTTATTTTGCATCATATGTTGTAACAGACAAAGGTGAAACAGGACTATCAAAATGTCAAGTTTTAAATGAAAAAGAATACCATGAAGCAGTAGAAAAATATGGTATAGGATCATTCAAAGCAGAAATGGGAGCAGAAGCTCTTCAAAAATTATTAAAAGATGTCGATGTAGACGAATTAACAGAAAAAATTAAGAAAGAAATTTCAAATTCAAGTGAGCAAAAGAAAGCAAGATTAATAAAAAGATTAGACACAATTGATTCATTCAGACATTCTAGAAACAAACCAGAATGGATGATAATGAATGTTATTCCAGTAATACCACCAGACTTAAGACCAATGGTACAATTGGATGGTGGAAGATTTGCAACATCTGACTTAAACGATTTATATAGAAGAGTAATAAATAGAAATAACAGATTAAAAAGATTAATTGAATTAGGAGCACCAGAAATCATTTTAAGAAATGAAAAAAGAATGCTTCAAGAATCAGTTGATGCTTTAATTGATAACAGCAGAAGAGGAAAACCAGTAACAGGAGCAGGTGGAAGAGCATTAAAATCATTATCAGACATGCTAAAAGGAAAACAAGGTAGATTCCGTCAAAACTTATTAGGTAAGAGAGTTGACTATTCTGGACGTTCAGTTATCGTTGTAGGACCAGAATTAAAGATTTACCAATGTGGTGTTCCAAAAGAAATGGCAGTAGAATTATTCAAACCATTTGTAATGAGAGAATTATGCCAAAGAGGATTAGCAAACAATATCAGAAGTGCAAAAAGAATGGTAGAAAGATTGGATCCATCAGTATGGGAAGTGTTAGAAGATGTAATTCATGATCATCCAGTATTACTAAACCGTGCACCAACACTACATAGATTAGGTATTCAAGCATTTGAGCCAGTATTAGTAGAAGGTAGAGCAATCAAACTACATCCATTAGTATGTAGTGCATTCAATGCTGACTTCGATGGTGACCAAATGGCTATTCACTTACCATTATCACCAGAAGCACAAGCAGAATCAAGATATTTAATGTTATCAACAAATAACTTGTTAAAACCAACAGATGGTGCGCCAATTACACAACCATCACAAGATATGATTTTAGGAGCATATTATTTAACATTGGATGTTGACCTTGAAGAAGGAGATTCAGAAGAAGTTATAAAAAATAAAGGCGTATTAGGCGCAGGAAAATATTTCTCATCAACAGATGAAGCAGAAATGGCATTCTTAAATGGAGACTTAGGAGTACACGCTAAAATTCACGTAAGAATGGCCAAATATGATGAAAATGGAAATGAAATAAAACATGGAATAATTGAAACAACAATTGGTAAAATTATCTATAATAAAGGAATCCCACAAGATTTAGGATTTGTAGATAGAAGTAAGCCAGAAAATGAATTTGAATTAGAAATTAATTTTACAACAGCTAAAAAACAATTAAAGAAAATAATTGATAAATGCATTGAAATTCATGGACTAGACAGAACAGCAGAATTACTAGATTATATTAAATCAACAGGATATAAATATTGTACAACAGCAGGTATTACAGTATCTATGTATGATGTTAGTGTTCCTGAAGAAAAACCAGGATTACTAAAAGAAGGACAAGATGAAGTAGATGTTATTGCAAAACAATATGCACGTGGTTTAATAACAGACAAAGAACGTTACACAAATGTAATTAAAGTTTGGGAAAGAATAACAGACGAAGTTGCAAAAGTAATGATTAGTAAATTTGATAAATTAAATCCAATTTACATGATGTCAGATTCTGGAGCACGTGGTAACTTATCACAATTACGTCAGGTAGCAGGTATGCGTGGATTGATGGCAAGTACAACAGGTAAAACAGTTGAAATTCCAATTAAATCATCATTCTATGAAGGTCTAGACTCATTAGAGTACTTCATCGCAGCACACGGAACACGTAAAGGATTCTCAGATACAGCTTTAAGAACAGCCGATTCAGGATACTTAACAAGAAGATTAGTAGACGTTTCACAAGATATTATCGTAAGAGAACATGATTGTGGAACAACTGAAGGACTTGAAGTATATGCAATCATGAATGGAAATCAAGTAATTGAATCATTAGAAGAAAGAATTATAGGTAGATATCCATTAAATGATATTAAACATCCAGAAACAGGAGAAATCTTAGCTTCAAAAGAATCAAAGATCACAGATAAACAAGCAAAAGCAATTGTTGCAGCCGGAATCGAAAGAGTAACAGTAAGATCAGTATTAAATTGTAAAACACAACATGGTATTTGTGAAAAATGTTATGGTATGAGTATGTCAACAAGAGGAGATTTACAAATAGGTGAACCAATAGGAACAATAGCAGCTCAATCAATAGGTGAACCAGGTACACAGCTTACAATGAGAACAATTCACTCAGGTGGTGTTGCTGGTGGAGCAGATATTACACAAGGTCTTCCTAGAGTTGAGGAGCTATTTGAAGCTCGTAAACCAAAGGGTCTTGCTATTATAACTGAAATCTCAGGTGTAGTATCAATTACAGAAATAAAGAAGAAAAAGCAAGTTACAATAACAAGTAAAGATGATAGTAGATCATATTCAATTCCATTTGGATTAAAATTAAAAGTAGAAGAAGGACAAGAAGTAGAAAAAGGTGATCCAATTACTGAAGGTTCAATCAACCCTAATGAAATACTTGAAATTAAGGGAGCAGAAGCAGTCCACGAATATATAGTACAAGAAATTCAAAAGGTTTATAGAAGCCAAGGTGTTGATATCAACGATAAACATATTGAAGTTATTGCAAGACAAATGTTAAGAAAAGTAAAAATCGAAGATCCAGGAGACAGTAATATAATTCCAGGAATGCAAATTGATGTAAATGAACTAAATGAAATCAATGAAAAGTTAGCAGCAGAAGGAAAACAAATAGCAACAGGAAAGAGAATTTTACTAGGTATTACAAAAGCATCACTTGCAACAGACAGCTTCTTATCAGCAGCATCATTCCAAGAAACAACAAGAGTATTAACAGATGCAGCAATAAAAGGTAAATCAGACTATTTAGTAGGATTAAAAGAAAATGTTATCATTGGTAAATTAATACCAGCCGGAACAGGTATGGAAAAATATCAAGAAACATACATAAATACTGAAGAAACAATGGATGATCCAGAATACGTTCAAAAATTAGAAAAGATGTATAATGAAAGAATGAAAGATCCAAGTAAAACAGAATCAGTAGAAGAATAATATAAAAAAAAGAAATGTTTGGCATTCCAAAACATTTCTTTTTTTTATATAAATAAAATCATAAAAACAACCTTGAACCCTTGAAACAATTGACAGGAAAAGTATTGCGTAGTATAATAAAAACGTGTAAGAGGAGATAAAAATTGGAACTAATAGCATTAATTATATTAGCAGTACTATATATAATTTTAATAGCTGCAACAATAATAAATAATAAAAGAAGAAAATCTGAATTATCTGAACAATTGAGAGACTTAACATTAAATGTTAATAATGCAGCAAAAACAACATTAATAAACTCACCATTTCCATTAATTATTATAGAAACAAATGGAAATATAATTTGGAGAAGTGAAAAGTTTAATAGTGAGTTTGAAGAAGTAAACAAAGATAATTCTGAATTAATGGCATTGTTAAATAATATTAAGCAAATAGCAATATCTGAAAACAAAAATGCCGAAAGAAAGCAAAAAGGAAAAATTGAAATAGAGTTTGATATAAATAAAAAAACTTATAAAATATTAGGAACTTATATAAAAACAAATAAAGACGAAAATAGTGATTATACATTTATATTATATTTTATAGATCAAACAGAAATAAAAAAGCTTCAAGAAAAAGAAGAAGAAACTGAAATAAATATAGGAATGATATCAATAGATAATTATGATGAAATAAATCAAAGGTTATCAGGAGAAATAAAATCACAAGTGATTGCTAAAATAGAACAATGCATCTATGAATGGGCATTAAACTATTCAGCATTAGTTGTAAAAGTAGAGCGTGATAAATTTTATGTTGTAATAGACAACAAAAATTTAGAAAATGCGAAAAAAGATAAGATGAATATTTTGCAACAAATCAAAGAACTACAAATATTAGATGGAATTCAAGCAACATTAAGTATTTCTTTTTCAAAAGATGGAGAAACACTTGATGAAAAATATAGATCAGCACAAGCAGTACAAGAAATTGCACTAGGAAGAGGTGGAGATCAAGCAATAATAAAGCAAGACCAGAAATACGAATTTTTTGGTGGAAGAACTGAAGAAGTAGAAAAAAGAACTAAGGTCAAGGCAAGAACAGTTTCTACAGCATTAGTAAAATTAATAGAAGAGTCTGATAATGTATTAGTCATGGGACATACAAATAGTGATATGGACGCAATAGGATCAGCACTTGGAATATATAGATTATCAA